>NZ_JBLUXC010000002.1:0-185670 GCF_048276795.1 Aeromonas sp. PS2Canimalfood6 | reverse complement strand
TAGCATTAATAATGGTCATAGGCTTCGCGCGTGTTGATTTTGTTTGGCGATAAAATTAGATCACAAACGAAGCCTTTTTTATATCTATTTCAATTGGTTGGCGCTAAAGATCCTGTACATGATCCTCCCCTACACCCGGAACTGGCCCACCAGTTGCTGCTGCTTGTCCGCCAGTTGCGACAGCTCGCGCCCGTTGTCGGCGGAGGTCGCCGCTTCCGCCCGAATGGTATGGCTCACATCGCGAATGTTGCTGACGTTGCGATTGATCTCGTCCGCCACTCCGCTCTGCTCCTGCGCGGCCCTCGCGATCTGCTCGTTCATCTGGTGGATGGTGCCGACAGCCTGGATGATCTGCTCCAGCACGCTGACCGACTGCTCCACCTTGGTGAGGGTCAGATCCGCCTGGTGATGACCGGTCAGGATCGCCTTCACCACCGCCTCCGTCCCCGACTGCAACTGGCCGATGAGGTTCTGGATCTCGACGATGGCGTTCTGGGTTCGGCCCGCCAGGTTGCGCACCTCGTCGGCGACCACCGCAAAACCGCGCCCCTGCTCACCGGCTCGGGCCGCCTCGATGGCCGCGTTCAGGGCCAGCAGGTTGGTCTGCTCGGCGATCCCCTGGATCACCACCAGGATGTCGTTGATGTTGTCGCTGTTGGCGGAGAGGTGCTCCACCACTGGTTTGGCATCGCTTATCACCGTCATCAGTCTGGACATGGCCTCCTGGGTCTGCGCCACCACGGACTTGCCCTCCTGGGCCGCCGTGTCGGCCTCATCGGCCGCCGCCACCGCCGCATTGGCATTGCCAGCGACCTGCAGGGCGGTAGCGCTCAACTCTTCAAACGCGGTCGCCACCAGATCCACCTCCTGATACTGGGACTGCATGCCGGCGCTGGTACGGGCTGCCCCTTGCGCCGCCAGGGCCGCACTGGCCCGAGTGCCCGCAACGGTGTCGATCACCTGGCTGATGGTGGATTGCAGTTTGTCCAGGAAGTTGTTGAACCACTTGGCCAGCTCGCCTATCTCGTCATCCCTGCGCAGATCGATGCGCTGGGTGAGATCCCCCTCCCCGCTGGCAATGTCCTTGAGGCGTGCCACCACGGCGCGGATGGGCGCCACGATGCGCTGGGCCATCAGCCAGATGCAGAGCAGGGCGAGCGCCGAAATCCCGCCACCTATGGTGAGCTGGGTGGCCACGCTGCGCTGGGCCTGATCCTCAAGCTCCCCTTGCAGTTGCAGGGCCGAGGCGAGCACCACGGCGCGGGGCAGCTCGATATAGATGCCCCACTTGAGATCCGTACCGCGCATGCTGACCGGCACGAAGGTCTGCAACAGTGCGCCATCCGGGCTCCAGCGCGTCACCACATCTCCCTTGGTCAGCCACCCCTCGAGATCCTGCGTCAGCCCTTGCTGCTCCAGCAGATTGCCAAGGGCGACCGGGAACCCTTCCACGCCGGCCACCCGCCCTTCACTGCTGAGCAGAAGCACCTTGCCCTGCCCCTTGTAGAGGGTCCGGCCCATCTCTTCCACCAGGCTCTGCAGGGTCCCCAGGGAGATGTCGACCCCCACCATGCCCAGCAGGGAACCCTGGTCCAGCAGCGGCACGGTCACCGAGGTCATCAACACCTGCTGGGTTCCCACCTCGTCCACATAGGGTTCGAGCAGACAGAGCGCCTTGCTGCGGATGCTGCAACTGTACCAGTCGTTCTCAAGGCCGCCGTGTCCGGAGGGCTTGTCGTTGGCCAGCATCGCCTCGTCCATCACCTCCAGGCTGACCTTGCCGTCGACCCTGGCCCAATAGCTGGAAAAACGCCCCTTGTCGTTGGCTCCAAGCGCCGTCGACCCCTGATAGTTGTCATCCTCCCCGTCGAGCTGGTTGGGTTCGAATACCGCATAGACACCGAGCAGGTTCGCTGACGACTCCGCCGCATCCTGCAACTGCTGGTTGACGGCATTGCGCAGCGCCTCGGAGTGAACGAAGTTGTCGGCCGCGTTCTTGCGCTGGAACAAGATACCCTCGGCAAGCAGGGTCGCCCTGAAGTAAGCCTCATCGAGGTAGCTGGTCACCCGGGCTGCCTGGGTCGCTCCCATGGCCTGCATCCAGTTTTCTGCCGCGTGCTGCCCCTCCAGGGTGGTGGAGGTGAGCACCTGCTCCTGCATGCGGGCCGCGTTGAAAAGAGAAGAAGCCACCAGCGCGACGGCACTGGCCAGCAGACAGCAACCGGCGATCAGGGTGATCCGTCCCTGAACAGAAAGAGAACTCATGCCACTATTTCCTAACGTCTACAGATGTGAACACTGTATCGGTTTTGGATACAAAAACTTAACTAAATCAGCAGAAATCCAGGCTTAATTGATTGATTTCACCCGCTCCGGGCAAACCAACGACCAGACCGAGCAGGCGAATGGGCTTTCCTTGAGCCCGTTGCAGTCCCTCGTGCAGCAGATCGTGGAAGCGGGCCGCCTGATAACTCCCCTTGCGATAGACGGTGGTCTGGTGAAAATCGGCAAACTTCAGCTTGATCCCCTGCCCCATCAGCATCTCCGCAGGGCAGGCCTTGGCAAAACGCTGCTCCAGCTCGGGAATGAGCCGGCTGAGCACCTGCCAGCAGGCGTCCTCGTCCAGCACGTCGCTGGCGAGCGTCGTCTCCACACCGATGCTCTTGCGCACCCGCCGGGCCTGCACCGGCTGATCGTCATGCCCCCAGATGCGGCCGGCCAGCATCTCCCCGAGCTTGCCGAAACGGGCAATCAGCTCCTCGTTGCCGAGCTGGCGGGCATCTTCGCACGAATACAGCCCGAGGGACTCCAGCCGCTCTGCCGTCTTGCGGCCGATGCCGGGCAGCTTGCCAAGAGGGAGCTGGCGCACGAACTCGTCCACCTCCTGGGGGCGAATGACGAACAGGCCGTCAGGCTTGCGCTGCTCCGAGGCGAGCTTGGCCAGAAACTTGTTCGGCGCCACACCGGCCGAGGCAGTCAGCCCAAGCTCGGCGCTGATGGCGGCACGGATCTCCGCCGCCATCAGGGTGGCGCTGCCACCGCAGCGGGGACTCTGGGTCACGTCGAGATAGGCTTCATCGAGGGAGAGCGGCTCCACCTGCTCGGTGTAGCGCAGGAAGATGGCGCGCAACTGGCGCGAAGTTTCTTTGTAGACGGCCATCCGCCCGGGGATCAGCACCAATGGCGGACAGAGCTTTCTGGCCAGGGCGCTCGGCATGGCAGAGCGCACCCCGAAGCGGCGCGCCACGTAGTTGCAGGTGGAGATGACCCCGCGTCGGTCGGCGGCGCCACCGATGGCGAGCGGCACCTCCCTGAGGGCCGGGTTGTCCCGCATCTCCACCGCGGCGAAGAAGCAGTCCATGTCGATGTGAATGATCTTGCGCATGGCCGTGTCTGTTGCTGTGTCGACAGCCTCCCGAACAGATCATAGGGATAGACCCTGGGCATCCGGCGAGGAGGCGTGTCGAACGACAAAAATACTGTATGAATAACCAGTTGAACGTTCCATGCTACCCCAAGCCTGTCATTTCTGCCAGTCTGCGCGCGGGCGCGGCGGCATAGACTCTCAAGGCCACATCCACACGAGACTCAAGGAGGAGAAGCATGAGCATCATCCGGGCGGGGCTCTGCCTGCTGCTGTTGCCGCTAGCGACCATGGCCAAGGATCACCCGACGGCCGAATGCAGCTGGCTGTACAAGCGCATCGAGATACTGGAAACCGCCATCAGGCAGGGGGATGAACTGGGCACCAGGGAGGAGCTGGCAAAGCGAAAGAAAGAGTTCAAGGAAAAGGCATGCAGCCAATATGACTACTGACCCCATGCCACATAAAGAACGAGCCGACCCAGGGGTCGGCTCGTTTCGTTGCAAGGCTGCCTTCAGAGCGATATCCGCCGTTAGATGATGCGGTTGTCCACCAGCATCTTGCGACGGGCCTCTTCCTTGGCCATCTTCTTCTTGCGGTTGTCACAAGGCTCGGGGCAGTCGCACTCCTTCTCGATCCCGATGGAACCCAGGCCGCCACAGGAGCCGGAGATGGACTTGCGCTGGAAAATGTAGCCGATGGCCATGGCCACCACGACCATCAGAAACACCCCGAAGGTGATCAGAAAGATCTGCATGTAAGTTACCCCTTACTTCTTGACCAGATATGGTTTGAAGGCATCCGAATAGGCCTCTTCGAACCCGTCATCCGTCTTGGTGATGGTGAAGATGGCCAGCCCCCGTTCCTTGGCATAGGCCAGGCTCTTCTCCGGCCCCATGACCATGAACACGGTCGCCAACCCGTCTGCAGTCATGCAGGAGGGGTGGATGACGGTCACCGACACCAGGCGGTGCTGGATGGGCTTGCCCGTCAGCGGATCCATGGTGTGGGAGAAGCGCTTGCCGTCCAGCTCGTAATAGTTGCGGTACTCGCCCGAGGTGGCCACCCCGTTGTCACCGGGCAGGATCACCTCCTGTACGGAACCGGCATTGACGGTCGGCTTCTCGATGGCGACACGCCAGGGATGCCCCTTGCCGTTGACGCCGTTGATGCGCAGCTCGCCGCCGATCTCCACCAGATAGTTGCGTGCCCCCTGGGACTCCAGGTACTCGGCCACCTTGTCTACGCCAAACCCCTTGGCAATGGCGGAGAGATCCACGTAGAGGTCCGGGATGTCCTTTTGCAGGGTATCGGCATCGGCAGAGGTTATCACATGCAGATTGCCAAGGCCCGTCTTCTGCCGGGTCTGGGCGATCAGCTCGTCGGACGGCACCTTGCTCGGTCTGGCATCCGGCCCAAAGCCCCACAGATTGACCAGAGGACCGACGGTGACGTCCAGCGCCCCACGGCTCTCGCGGCCAATGTGAATGGCCTCGGTCACCACCCGCGCGGTATCGCGGGAAACCACCACAGGGGTATTGCTCTTGTGCTGGTTGAAGCGTGACAGCTCGGAATCCGGGCGATAGGTCGACATCTGATCGTTGACCCGCTCCAGCAAGACGTCGACCTCGGCTTGCAGCCTGGCGGCATCCTGAACAGCGCTATCTGCCACCTTGATGGAGTAGTAGGTACCCATGGTGCTGCCGGTGATGTGGATCTCCGGCTTCGATTGGACCTTTTCCTGACCGCACCCAGTCAAGAAAAAGGCTAGCCCGAAGGCTAGCCAGGTCTTTACAACGCTGTGCATGGATTAACCACCGAAGTCATCCAGCAGGATGTTCTCGTCTTCAACACCGAGGTTTTTCAGCATGTTGATGACGGCGGCGTTCATCACGGGAGGCCCGCACATGTAGAACTCGCAATCCTCAGGCGCCTCGTGGTTCTTGAGGTAGTTCTCGAACAACACGTTGTGGATGAAGCCGGTGTAGCCATCCCAGTTGTCTTCCGGTTGCGGATCGGACAGGGCGACGTGCCACTGGAAGTTGTCGTTCTCGGCCTGCAGCATGTCGAAGTCTTCTACATAGAACATCTCGCGCTTGGAACGGGCACCGTACCAGAAGCTCATCTTGCGCTTGGTCTTCAGACGGCGCAGCTGGTCGAAGATGTGGGAGCGCATCGGCGCCATACCCGCACCACCACCGACGAACACCATTTCGGCGTCGGTGTCCTTGGCGAAGAACTCGCCGAACGGACCGGAGATGGTCACCTTGTCACCAGCCTTCAGGCTGAAGATGTAGGAAGACATCTGGCCGGGAGGGGCAGTCCAGTTGCTGGGCGGCGGAGTCGCGATCCGCACGTTCAGCATGATGATGCCGAACTCTTCCGGATAGTTCGCCATGGAGTAGGCACGGATGATCGGCTCGTTGACCTTGGACTCCAGCTCGAAGATCTTGAAGCGATCCCAGTCGCCACGATACTCCTCGGGAATATCGAAGTTCTTGTACTGCACGTGGTGGGCAGGCGCTTCGATCTGGATATAACCACCGGCACGGAACGGCACGCTCTCGCCATCGGGGATCTGCAGCTTGAGCTCCTTGATGAAGGTGGCCTTGTTGTCATTGGAGATGACGGTACAGTCCCACTTCTTCACGCCGAAGATCTCTTCCGGCAGCTCGATGTCCATGTCGGAACGCACGGTGACCTGGCAGGCCAGACGCTCCCCATGACGGGCTTCGCCCTTGCTGATGTGATCCAGCTCGGTCGGCAGGATGTCGCCGCCGCCGGATTTCACACGCACCTTGCACTGACCACAGGAGCCACCGCCACCACAGGCGGAGGAGACGAAGATACCACTGCCGGCGAGCACGCCAAGCAGCTTGCCACCCGCCGGGCTGGTCACAGCCTTGGCCGGGTCGCCGTTGATGCTGATTGTCACGTCACCGGCGGTCACCAGCTTGGACTTGGCGAACAGAATGACTGCCACCAAGGCCAGCAGGATCACGGTGAACATGACCACACCCAGAATAATTTCCATCTATATTTCCTTTCCGATTACAGGGAAATACCAGAGAAGGACATGAAGCCCAGCGCCATCAGACCCGCGGTGATGAAGGTGATGCCGAGGCCGCGCAGGCCTTCCGGAACATCGGAATATTTCATCTTCTCGCGGATCCCTGCCATCGCGACGATGGCCAGCATCCAGCCTGCACCCGAACCCACGCCATAGACCACGGACTCAACGAAGTTGTAGTCACGCTGCACCATGAAGGAGACGCCGCCGAAGATGGCGCAGTTCACGGTGATGAGCGGCAGGAAGATACCGAGGGCGTTGTAGAGGGCCGGGAAATACTTGTCCAGCGCCATCTCCAGGATCTGCACCAGGGCCGCGATCACCCCGATGAAGGTGATGAAGCTCAGGAAGCTCAGATCCAGACCGGATACCAGGGCACCGTCTTTGAGCACGTAGTTGTAGATCAGGTTGTTGGCCGGGACGGCAACGGTCTGAACCACGATAACGGCAATCCCCAGGCCCATGGCGGTCTTGACCTTCTTGGACACCGCCAGGAAGGTACACATCCCCAGGAAGAAGGAGAGCGCCAGGTTCTCGATGAAGATCGAGCGAATCAACAGACTGATATAGTGTTCCATACCTTAATCCTTCGCCTCCACCTGCTTGGGATCCTTGGTGCGCACGCCCCAGATGATCAGACCAATGATGAAGAACGCACTCGGCGGCAGCAGCAGCAGGCCGTTGGGCACATACCAGCCACCATTGTTCACCAGCGGCAGCAGCTCGATGCCGAACCAGGTGCCGGAACCCAGGATCTCGCGCACGGTGGCCACGGTCAGCAGCACGGCGCCATAACCCAGACCGTTGCCGATACCGTCCAGGAAGGAGGGCAGCGGGGCACTCTTCATGGCGTAGGCTTCGGCACGACCCATCACGATACAGTTGGTGATGATGAGGCCGACGAACACCGACAGCTGCTTGGAGATGTCGTAGGCATACGCCTTGAGCACCTGGTCAACCACGATAACCAGCGAGGCAATCACCGCCATCTGGGCGATGATCCGCACGCTGTTAGGGATCTGGTTGCGGATCAGAGAGATGAACAGGTTGGAGAAGGCGGTGACCGCGGTAACGGCCAGCGTCATCACGAACGCCGTCTTCATCTGGCTGGTAACGGCCAGCGCGGAACAGACACCCAGCACCTGCAGTGCGATGGGGTTGTTGCCGAGCACAGGCGTCAACAGCAACTTTTTCATTTCGCTCTTGTCAGCCATTGTTGATTTCTCCTGCACGTACCTTGGCCAGGAAGGGACCGAAGCCCTTGGGGCCCATCCAGAAGTCGAAGGTGTGCTGTACACCATTACCGGTCAGGGTTGCACCAGACAGGCCGTCGATTTCATGCTCGGAACCAGCCGGAGCATGGCCCTTGATCACACGCAGCGCAGGCTGACCGTTCTGGTCGAACAGCTTCTTGCCGACGAACAGCTCGCGCCAGGCCGGGTTCTCGATCTCGCCACCCAGACCCGGGGTTTCACCGTGGTCATAGTAGGTGATGCCCTTGATGGTCTGACCGTCGGCCGCGACCGCTACGAAGGCGTACATGGTGGACCACAGGCCCTGGCCGTAGATCGGCAGGATGATGTTGTCGACCTTGCCTTCGGCATCTTTGGCGAAGAACACGGGAACCAGCTTGGAGATCTGACGCAGGCCGGCCTTGTCGTCGGCCGGAGCCAGGCGAATGCTCTTGGCCGGATCCTTGGCGGCAACCTTGGTGTCGAAGTTGTCGGCATCGCCGTCAACGAACTCACCGCTGGTCAGATCCACCAGACGCGCTTCAATCTTGTCGCCATAGAGCTGGGCCAGGTCACGCTTGGCCACGGCGCTGATGTCGACGCCGGCGACGGACAGGATGTTGCTTTGCTTGTCCAGTGCCTTGTTTTCCAGCTGGGCCGGACGCAGACCCACGGCAGCCACGGAGACCACGATGGAGCAGACCAGACACAGACCGGTCACTACGGCGAGAGTGCCGGTAGTAGAGTCTTTATTAAACGCCACGTGCGATCCTCCGCTTGATGTTCGCCTGTGCCACGAAATGGTCAAACAAGGGGGCAAACAGGTTGGCGAACAGAATGGCCAGCATCATGCCTTCCGGGAATGCAGGGTTCACTACCCGGATCAGCACCACCATCACGCCGATCAGGGCGCCATACCACCACTTGCCCTTGTTGGTGAAGGCAGCGGAAACGGGGTCGGTCGCCATGAAGGCCATGCCGAACGCGAAGCCACCCAACACCAGGTGCCAGTGCCACGGCATGCTGAACATGGGGTTGGTATCGGAACCGATGACGTTGAACAGCAGGGAGGTCGCGACCATGCCGACCATGACGCCAGCGATGATGCGCCAGGAGGCTATGCGCATGTAGACGATCATGGCTGCGCCGATGAGGATCATCAGGGTGGAAACTTCACCGATGGAACCGGGCAGGTTGCCAAGGAAGGCATCCATCCAGCTGATGGCTTCACCGGTGGCACCGTTGATCAGCGCCATCTGGCCGCCCTGGGCCCACTGGCTCAGTGCGGTTGCGCCGGAGAAGCCGTCAACGGCAACCCAGACCGCATCACCGGAGATTTGACCCGGGTAGGCGAAGAACAGGAAGGCACGACCCGCCAGCGCCGGGTTCAGGAAGTTTTTGCCGGTACCACCGAACACTTCCTTGGCCAGCACCACACCGAAGGTGATACCCAGGGCAGCTTGCCACAGGGGCAGCTCGGGCGGCACGATCAGGGCGAACAGGATGGAGGTCACGAAGAAGCCTTCGTTGATCTCGTGCTTGCGCACCATGGCGAACAACACTTCCCAGAAACCACCGACGATGAAGACGGTGATGTAAATCGGGAAGAAGTGCGCCGCACCGATCAGCATCTTGCTGCCGATGCCGGCGACGGCCGGATCCAGCGAGGCACCGAACAGGGTGGCCAGGGCGTATTGCCAGGAATCGGCACCGGCCGCGCTGCCCATGTGGGCGATGGCGGCGATGGACTGGTTGCCGACGTTGTACATGCCCCAGAACATGGCCGGGAACACAGCCAGCCACACCATGATCATCATGCGCTTCAGATCGATCGCATCACGGACATGGGCGGCATTGCGGGTCACGGAACCCGGGGTATAAAACAGGGTGTACGCCGCTTCGAACAGGGCATAGTACTTGGCGTACTTGCCACCCGGCTCGAAGTGATGTTCCATATTTTCAAGAAGTTGCTTGAAACTCATCGCTTAACCTTCCAGTTCGATCTTGGTCAGGCACTCACGCAAGACGGGGCCGTACTCTGTCTTGCCGGGGCAGACGAAGGTACAGAGCGCCAAATCTTCCTCATCCAGCTCCAGGCAGCCGAGCGCCTGCGCGCTGTCGGTGTCACCGGAGATCAGATCCCGCAGCAGCAGGGTCGGCAGGATGTCGAGCGGCATCACGCGCTCATAGTTGCCGATAGGCACCATGGAGCGATCACTACCGTTGGTGGTGGTAGTGAAGTTGATGAGTTTGCCCTTCATCAGGTGAGAGAGGGTGGTACGGGTGATGGAGAACTTGTTGGCACTGGGTTTGACCCAGCCCATGAACTCTTTCTCACGGCCTTCGCCCAGCACGCTCACCTGGTTGTGGAAGCGACCCAGGTAGTCATGGACCCCTTCGGCCTTGGCACCGCTCAGCAGGGAACCGGAGATGATGCGGTTTTCGTCCGCACGCAGCTCGTTGTTGGTCAGCTGGCTGAGGCTGGCACCCAGACGGGTACGCAGCAGACGCGGCTTGATGACGTTCGGGCCAGCCAGGGAGATCACCTTGTCGGTAAAGATCTGGCCGGTGGTGAACAGCTTGCCGTAAGCGATCACGTCCTGATAGTTGATGTGCCACTGCACCTTGTTGGCACCGACCGGATCCAGGAAGTGGATGTGGGTGCCCGGCAGACCGGCGGGATGCGGACCGACGAACACGGCTTCCTTGACCTGGGCCAGGGAGGAGTGCGGCAGGCTGGCTTCGCCCTTGCAGACGTGGACGGTACCATCGGTCAGGCGGGTCAGCACGGCCAGACCGTCGAGGAAGGCCTGGGCCTGTTCCTTGATGATCAGCTCCGCACTGGCGGCCAGCGGGTTGGTGTCCATGGCGGTGACGAAGATGGCGCGCGGGGTGGAGCCCACGGCCGGCACCTTGCTGAACGGGCGGGTACGCAGCGCGGTCCATTGGCCTGATGCGACCAGGATCTCCTGCACCTTGCTGCGCTCGAGCTGTGCCAGCTCGGCGGAGGCAAAATGCGCAAAGGTCACCTGCTCGTCGGACCCATCGATGTCGATGACGACGGACTGGAGAACACGCTTGGCACCACGGTTGATCTCAGAAACCACACCGGTGGCAGGGGCCGTGAATTTAACGCCGGGATTCTTCTTATCTTCGAAGAGCTCCTGACCTTTAATGACGCGATCACCTACTTTGACAAACATAGTAGGACGCATCCCCACGAACTCTTCGCCGAGTGTAGCAACACGGGTGATGGCCGGGCCATCGTAGATTACTTGCTCCGGAGCACCCAGCACGGGGATGTCCAGTCCTCTTTTAATTGTAATCATACTCACTTGCACTACCGTTAAGGGAAGACAGGTTGGTTAGCGCCGAGAAATACATCACGACGAGTTGTTGAATGAGCCCGTCAACATCGCGGAAAGCTGTCGAAGAAATAAACAAATCAGCAACATACAGGATCATTCAAAAGCGCCTGAGTTTACCACCTTAGGCGAGTTAGCCGCCACGCCAAATGGGGAAAATCCCCGCCCTATCACAAAATTAACCTTCACTGAATATTTCGCGCACGTCCTTGCAAACCGTGGTTTTAAAGGACTTTTCGCAAAACTAACCATATAGGGGTATTTTTCAGGCATGAGGAAAAGGATTAGAAAAAATAATGCTCCTCCCCCTCATCCCTGGCTGCACACCATTCGTGATAGCGCTGTTAATGGCCCGAGGAAGGCGCCATCAGAAGGTCCAACGGCTCACGCAAAGGGGGATTTGCTGACGCAACCCGGCGTCTTTGGCGCCTGCTCCCGGGCCTGCCACTCGGATTCGGTATAGGTATGCAGCGCCAATGCATGAATGGCTCCCGCCAGCTCGTCGGCCAGCACCCCGTTCACCTGACGATGGCGACCCAGCAAACGCTGTCCCTCAAACGCCTGGCTCACCACGACTACCTTGAAGTGGCTTTCGGAGCCCGGTGCCACCCTGTGCATGTAGCTTTCATTGATCACTTCCAGGTGGCTCGGGGAGAGCGCGGCGGCCAGCTTGGCCTCTATCTGTTGTTGCATGCTCACGGTAAGGACTCCTCGTTGAATATCCGGCCATTGTAGCCAGGGTTGTGCGCCCGATGCATCAGGTACGAAGGATCCGCTCGCTCTCGCCGCACCGGACTGGTGAATTTCTCCGCCGCCGCTAGAATAGCGCCACTTTCACCGCTGCCGGGCAACACTGGGCAGACGGTCGCCATTCATCAATCACACGTTGGACTCTTGCCTATGCAAACCCTGCTCGACACGGCCCACTGCCGCCTGACCCTGTATCGTTACCCGCGGCAGAGCCAGGATCCCCTGCAGGCCTGGGATGCGGCGGACGAGTACCTGATAAGCCACCTTGCCGAATCGCAGCAGGCACCTGACGGCCCCGTCATCATCATGAACGACGGCTTCGGCGCCCTGGCCGGCTATCTGCATGCCCACGCCCCCGTCTGCGTGACCGACTCCCACATCAGCGAGCGGGCCACCCTGACCAACCTGGCGGAAAACGGGCTGGATCCCCACGCCATCACCCTGCAGGATGCGCTGGCCCCCCTGCCCGATGCCCCCGCCCTGGTGGTGATCAAGGTCTCCAAGTATCAGGCGCTGCTGGAGCAGCAACTGCTTTCCCTGCGCGGGGTCGTGACCCCCGCGACCCGCATCATTGCTGCCGGCAAGGCCAAGGACATCCACACCTCCACCCTCAAGCTGTTCGAGAAGTATCTGGGGGAGACCCGCACCTCGCTCGCCTGGAAGAAGGCGCGCCTCATTCATTGCACCCCGGCCGCCGAGCGCCCGTCCCTGACCAGTCCCTTCCCGACCGTCTGGCCGCTGGAAGGCACCGACATGCTCATCCACAACCATGCCAACGTGTTCTCGCGCACCAGCCTGGATATCGGCGCCCGCTTCATGCTGGACAACCTGCCCATCCACAGTGCCCGCAGAGTGATCGATCTGGGATGTGGCAACGGCGTGCTCGGGCTCTCCCTGCTCGCGCGCGACAGCGAGGTGGAGGTGACCTTCATCGACGAATCCCGGATGGCGGTAGCGTCCGCACGGCTCAACGTCGAGCACAACCAGCCCGATGCCCTGCCCCGTGCCCACTTCATGGTCAACAACTGTCTCGATGACGTTCCCGTCGGGGCAGCGGACAGGATCCTCTGCAATCCCCCCTTCCATCAGTTGCAGGCGATCACCGATCACATCGCCTGGCAGATGTTCAGCGATGCCCACCGGGTGTTGCCTCAGGGGGGCGAACTCTGGATAGTAGGCAACCGTCATCTGGACTATCACAACAAACTCAAGCGCCTGTTTGGCAACGCACAAGTCGTTGCGTCGAACAGCAAATTCGTTATTTTGAAAGCCATCAAACGCTAAAGATAAAGCTAAAGGAAACCCATGATGAAAAAGTCACTCTTGCTGCTGGCTGCTCTGGTATTGGGCGGTTGTGCTACTCACTGGCCCGAGAGCGCCCTGCTCAACCCGCAAGTCATCCCCTCCAACCAGCAGTACTACTCCGGCAACCGCATCACCATGGAAGGGGTGGACAAGCGTGAAGCCGCCTATGTCTTCTCCATCAAGAAGAAAGAGAAGGCTCCTGTGCTGGTGAACAGCAGTCAGCCTCTCAACAGCCTGCTGGCTGAAAAACTGGCGGAAGGGCTGCGCAGCCAGGGCCTGGAAGTGGGCAACAGCGGCACCACCAACCTGACGCTGGCCATCTCCACTGCCGCCGTCACCGTGGAAGAGAAGACCTTCACCTATGTCACCAAGTCCCGCGTCAGCCTGCAGGTGATTGCCGACTTCCAGGGCAGCAAGCTGACCAAGCAGTTCAACATGTCCTCCAGCAAAGAGAGCCCGGGCGAGCCGAGCATGGCCGATCTGGAATCCACCCTGAACCAGCAACTGGGCAGCGTGCTGCAGCAGATCATGGCCGACGAGGCGCTGCGCGGTTATCTCAAGGGCCAGCCGAGCTGAGCGAGGACATATAAATGAAGAAACTCTGGTTACTGATCACCTTAATCGCCCCCCTGGCTTTTGCCGGTCAAAAAGTCCAGATGGAGACCAACCATGGCACCATCGTCGTGGAGCTGGCCCCCAAACAGGCACCCCAGACCGTGAAGAACTTCCTGCGCTACGTGGCAGACGGCAGCTATGACGGCAGCCTGTTCCACCGGGTGATCCAGAACTTCGTGGTGCAGGGTGGGGGCTACAACCAGCAGTTCCAGCCCCTGCCGACCTTCGATCCCGTGGTCAACGAGTCCAGAGGCGGCCTGCCCAACAAGCGCGGTACCATCGCCATGGCCCGCACCCAGGCGGTCGACAGCGCCACTCGCCAGTTCTATTTCAATCTGGTGGACAACGACAACCTCAACGCCAATGCCGGCGCCGGTTACACCGTGTTCGGCCAGGTTGTGAAGGGGATGGAGGTGCTGGACAAACTGGCCCAGGTCCAGACCGGCTACAGCTCCATCCTGCGTGCCAACGACGTCCCCACCAGCCCCATCATCCTGAAGAAAGTGGTGCTGCTCGCGGACAAATAACGCGGCCCGGATCACATTCCACCGCGTCCCTGAACGGGTCACCGGTCTCTTTTTCTATACTCTGCTCCCCGATGTGTGCCACGCATCGGGGAGCAGAACCAGAAGGAGGAGCCGGTGACCTGTCATGATTACATAACCCAACACGCCGACCCGCTGGCACAGGCGGTTCGCCATTTTCTGGCACGCAAGATTCCCTACCAGCAGCTGGAAGACTTGAGCTGGCAGCTCCTCTCCCATTGGCAGGCGCTCTGCGTGATCCCCATGGACAAAACCCCCGCCAACGCACAGGAAGGTGTGTTCTGGCATCTGCTTCACAGCCTGCACCTGTGGGATGAGCAGCGCCTCCTCTGTGATGACGCGCTGCGCCTGCAACTCATGGCCTGCGCCAATTTTCTCGCCGACGAGGGCCCCTGCCCGCACCACTGCATCGGCCCACGTCCCTGAAACCTGCCGCCCGCCACTCGGCTTGCCTTGGCTACGCCTGCCGAACCTGACAAAATGACCCCCTTTTCCCAGAGGAGTCAGGCTGTTGAACAATCTCCGCCCGCCCAGTCACACACCGGGCCGCGCCACCCGCTGGCGAGATGCCCTCGCCGTCTATCTGGAAGCGCGGGTACTCATCCTGTTCGCCATGGGATTCTCCTCCGGCCTGCCCTTGCTGCTGGTCTTTGGCACCCTCTCGTTCTGGCTGCGCGAGGCGGATGTCAGCCTGACCGACATCGGCTACATGAGCTGGGTAGCGCTGGCCTACGGTTTCAAGTGGCTGTGGTCGCCTCTGGTGGATCGGCTGCCCCTGCCCCTGCTGTCACGGCTGCTTGGGCGACGACGCAGCTGGATGCTGTTCTCCCAGGTGCTGATCGCCCTCTCCCTGGTGGGGATGGCCTATTGCGATCCCAAGACCCAGCTCGCCCAGCTGGCCCTCTTCGCCCTGCTGGTGGCTTTCTCCTCTGCCACCCAGGACATCGTCATCGATGCCTATCGCATCGAATCCGCTCCCGAGCGGCTGCAGGCGGCCATGGCCGCTTCTTATATGACGGGGTATCGACTCGCCATGATCATGGCGGGAGCGGGGGCGCTGGCGCTGGCGGCCTGGCTCGGCAGCAACAGCGGCTATGACTATCGCGGCTGGCAGCTCACCTATCTGCTGATGGGAGGGCTGATGTCTCTTGGCATCCTCACCACCCTGATGAGTCACGAGCCGCAGATCGATCTCAAGAGTCAGGACGAGCAGCAGATGGCGCGCAAGGCCACCCTGCTGGCACGGGGTTGGTCACCCACGCTGGCCGGGCTGGGGGCCTGGACCTACGAGGCCATCTGGTGTCCCTTCGCCGACTTCTTTCGCCGCTACGGCTCCTCGGCCCTGCTGATCCTCGGGCTTATCGCCTGCTATCGCATCTCGGACGTGGTGATGGGGGTGATGTCCAACAGCTTCTATGTGGATCTGCAGTTCAGCAAGACGGAAGTGGCCACCATCACCAAGGTCTATGGTGTCATCATGACGCTGGTGGGAGCCGCGCTCGGGGGCGTGCTGGTGATGCGCTTTGGCACCCTGCGCATCCTGTTCCTCGGCGCCGTGCTGACCGCCAGCACCAATCTGCTGTTCGCTCTCCTCAACGAAGTGGGCCACAACCTGGAGCTGCTGACTCTGATCATCTCGCTGGACAACCTCAGCGCCGGCATAGCGACGGCTGCGTTTGTAACCTATCTATCGAGCCTCACCAACGTCGCCTTCTCCGCCACCCAGTACGCCCTGTTCAGCTCCATCATGCTGTTGCTGCCCAAGTTGCTGGCGGGGTTTTCTGGTCGCGTGGTGGAGCAGATCGGCTACAGCCACTTCTTCATCGGCACCAGTCTGCTCGGCATTCCGGTGATGCTCCTGATCATCATGGTTGCCAAACGAGGCAGCACCTTGTCACCACAAACGCACAAATAGCAAGCGTTTGCGCATTTTAGGGGGTGATTAGATTCACAAATCCTGACAAAGTTCCCTGGTGCTTGTTTATCCGCTGAATTTATTTGGCTAGAATCCCTTCCGCTCCTTGTGGGCAGGCTACGGAAAACCTCAACTAACGCACAAGAGACCAATAAAATGGCCAAATTTACCAAGACTCTGATCGCTGCCGGTCTGCTGGCTGCCTCCGCCACTCCGGCACTGGCTGCCGATTACAGCGGCGACATCCACAAGAACGACTACAAGTGGTTCCAGTTCAACGTGATGCACACCATCGATCAGCTGCCCTACGCTGAGTCCGAAGGTGGTTACAACGATACCTACTTCGAAATGGAGTTTGGTGGCCGTTCCGGTATCTTCGATCTGTACGGTTACGTCGACGTTTTCGACATCTTCCAGAACCGTCACGACGACAAGCACAACCAGGACAACCTGTTCATCAAATTTGCACCGCGCATCTCCATCGATGCCATGACCGGCAAAGATCTCTCCTTCGGCCCGGTGCAGGAAGTCTACATCGCCAACCTGATCAACGTCGGTGGTCCGGATGGTCTGTTTGAAGCCATGACCGGTCTGGGTGCAGACGTCATGGTGCCCTGGTTCGGCAAAATGGGCATGAACCTGTATGCCCGTCACGTCAATGAAGGCGGTGGCGAGCAGGGCTGGAACGGCTATCAGTTCTCCATGAACTGGTTCAAGCCTTTCTACACCTTCTCCAACGGCAGCTTCGTAGCCTATCAGGGTTACCTGGATCACCTGTTTGATGCCAAGGACACTTCCACCGACGGTACCGCCATGTTCAACGGCCTGTACTGGCACTCCGACCGCTACGCCGTCGGTTACGGTCTGAAGTACTTCAACGACATCTATGGCATCCAGAACGGCTCCTACGGTCTGAAGACCACTGGTTTCGGCCACTACTTCTCCGTGACCTACAAGTTCTAATCGAACTCGTCACACGGACACAAAAAAACCGGAGCAGCTGCTCCGGTTTTTTTATGCCCTCATGCTGGCAGTGGGGGGAGAGCCGCGCCCTCCCCGTTCGCCATCAATCGCGGAAGTTCTGGAACTGCATCGGCTGGCCCAGTTCGGCGCCACGCACCAGCGCCATGGTCTCTTGCAGATCGTCGCGCTTCTTGCCGGTGACCCGCACCTCGTCGCCCTGGATGGCGGCCTGCACCTTGATCTTGGAATCCTTGATGAGCTTCACCAGCTTCTTGGCCACTTCCTTGTCGATCCCCTGCTTGAACTTCACGGTCAGGTGGAAACGCTTGCCGGAGTGGACGCTGTCACCCACGTCCATGGAACTGTTCTCGATCTGGCGCTTGAGCAGGGCGCCGCGCAGGATCTCGACCATCTGCTTGAGCTGGAAATCGGCGTCGGCTTCCAGCTTTACTTCTTCCTTGTTCAATTCGAAGCTGGCTTCCACACCACGAAAATCGAAACGGGTCGCCAGTTCACGGTTGGCGTTATCAACGGCGTTCAACACCTCGTTCATTTTGACTTCAGAGACAATATCGAATGACGGCATAGCCGGGCTCCTCATGCTGTACTTCAGGTTGTGCTGACAGGTGGGCAAATCTACCAGAAAACGGGCAAATTTGCTGATTTCGATGGGATTGCTCTGCTAGAATCCCCTGCGCACAGGAATGGTGAGACCCGTTAGAACCCGTTTAGGAGCGACCGCGAGAGGTCCGACACTCGGTGAAGTGCAGCCCAGGAACCCGTATGGTCATGCATACATGAGGCTCCCTGGCTGCGCATGAGCCTTGAGCACGACCCGACAGCCAGCTCATGCACCGGTTCCAGGTATTCACCAAGCGACATCTTCCCTTATCCCGGGTTGGCGGTTGACAGGATGGCAGCCCTTCCCATGATCGAGCCTCTTCATGCCAAGCGGATTACGCGACAACAACCTGAAAACACGCCGTCACCCTGTCTCTCCCGAGTGGACCTTGCTGGGCTGCGGCGCCCTGGGTGGCGTCTTCGCCTCCCTGTTGACCCAAAGCGGCCAAGCAACCCGCCTCCTGCTGCGCGAGCGCCATCGTGCTACCTTGCACCCCGGCGTCGACTTTACCTCCCTTGAGGGGCATACCCAGCTCTTGGCCATCGAACGCGCCTTCATCGACAAGCCGGGCAGCATCAAACGCCTGCTGGTGATGACCAAGGCGGGGCAGGTGATATCGGCCCTCACTCCCCTGATCGGGCAACTGGCGGCAGGAGTGCCTATCGTGCTGCTGCACAACGGCATGGGGATCGCCGATCAGGTGGTCGCACTCTTCCCCGACAATCCGGTGATCGCCGGCGTCACCAGCCATGGCGCCATGCAGAGCGGCCACTTCGTGTTCCGCCACACCGGCAAGGGGGAGACCTGGCTGGGCCCAATCAACGAAGCGGCCCGTGCCCATGCCCACCTCGCCGACGAGCTGGCCAGCGCCCTGGGTCAGGCCGGCTGGGATGAGCAGATCCTGACACGCCAGTGGCAGAAACTCGCCGTCAACTGCGCCATCAATCCCCTCACCGCGCTCTACAAGCTCAAGAACGGCGAATTGGCCGGTCCGCGTTTTGCCGATGCCCTGCAGCAAATCTGTGTGGAAGTGGCTGACGTCATGCGGGCCGAAGGTCAGTCTACCGGCAGCGAAGAGCTGCTACGCCGTGTCATGATGGTGGTGGAGCTCACCGCCGACAATTACTCTTCCATGTATCAAGACATGGAACAGGGCCGCGAGACCGAGATCGAGGCCATCACCGGCTTCCTGCTGAACAAGGCCGCCCTTCACGGTATCGCGGTGCCGGTCAATCAGGGCCTCTATCAGGCCGTCAAAGAGAAGCGCTGAGCAGAGCAGCTGGCAAGCAAGGAGTGCTAGATGAGCGTACTGGTATTGGTGGCCCCCGGGTCGGAAGAGATAGAGACGGTTGCCATCGTCGATACCCTGGTTCGGGGTGGCATCGATGTGGTGCTGGCCTCCTGTTGCCCCACCGGAGCGCGCCAGATCCGCGCCTCTCGCGGGGTGCAACTGGTGGCGGATTGCCATCTCGACGAGCTGACTACCCGTGACTTCGATGCCATGGTCGTACCGGGCGGTCTGCCCGGCAGCGAAGTGATCCGCGACACCCCCCTCGCCATCGACCTGCTACGGGAGCAGGCAGGCCTCGGCCGCTGGCGCGCCGCCATCTGTGCCGCACCCGCCGTGGTACTGCACCATCACGGCTTGCTGGGAGATGCGAGCATCACCTGCCACCCGGGCTTTCAGGCCCGTCTGCCCGCGACACAATTGAGCACGGCAAGGGTAGTGACCGATGAAGCCCATCGCCTGATCACCAGCCAGGGCCCAGGCACCGCCATCGAGTTCGCTCTCGAGATAGTACGGGTACTGCGAGGTGACGAGGCCGCCCGTACGGTGGCCAGTCCCATGGTGTTGCCCCCTTCGCTATCGCCATAACCACATCGGGCACTCCTATGAAAGCGGCAGAGCCCCCTTGTTTGGTCTATGTTGGCTGCTCTTGTGCTAGATAAAACAATCCGGGCTTCCCCGGCCTGGCACCGACTGTTAACATGTGCCCCTTATGCCTGTTATGTGCTCTGGGGTGGCCGTCACGCCGCCCTGACCCTGCCCTGTGCGGCCTCTGCCGCCTGACTCCGGTTATGCCGACCGGCCGGTTTACCCGGCCATCAACAGCCAATCCAACCCTGTGATCCCCGCCATTTCCCCTGATTTGCGGGCCTGTGGCCATGGATCCTCAACGAGCGAGAAAATCCCCATGCTGGAACGTGCAAGACAAGAGTGGTTCTCCAACATACGGGGCGATCTGCTGTCGGGCATCGTCGTCGCCCTGGCGCTGATCCCGGAGGCCATCGCCTTCTCCATCATTGCGGGCGTCGACCCCAAGGTCGGCCTCTATGCCTCCTTCTGCATCGCCGTGGTCATCGCCTTCGTCGGCGGTCGTCCCGGCATGATTTCCGCCGCCACCGGCGCCATGGCACTCCTGATGGTGACCCTGGTCAAGGAACATGGCCTGCAGTATCTGCTGGCAGCCACCCTGCTCACCGGCCTCTTCCAGATAGCGGCGGGCTACCTCAGGCTCGGCAGCCTGATGCGATTCGTCTCCCGCTCCGTGGTGACCGGCTTCGTCAACGCCCTGGCCATCCTTATCTTCATGGCCCAGCTGCCCGAGCTCACCAACGTCACCTGGCAGGTCTACGCCATGACCGCGGCCGGGCTTGGCATCATCTATCTGTTCCCGCTCGTTCCCGTGGTGGGCAAACTGCTCCCCTCCCCCCTGCTGTGCATCGTCATCCTGACGGCGGTGGCCATCACCCTGGGCATCGACATCCGTACCGTGGGCGACATGGGCGAGCTGCCCGATACCCTGCCGGTCTTCCTCTGGCCCGACGTGCCCCTCAATCTGGAGACCCTGGCCATCATCTTCCCCTATTCAGCGGGGCTGGCGGTGGTGGGACTGCTCGAGTCCATGATGACGGCAGCCATCGTCGACGAGATGACCGACACCCCAAGCGATCGCAACCGCGAGTGCAAGGGTCAGGGGATCGCCAACATCGGCGCCGGTCTGCTGGGAGGCATGGCGGGGTGCGCCATGATTGGCCAGTCCGTCATCAACATCAAATCCGGTGGCCGCGGCCGCCTCTCCACCTTCGTGGCGGGGACCCTGCTCATCCTGATGGTGGTCTTCATGGATGAGTGGATCCGTCAGATCCCCATGGCAGCCCTGGTGGCCGTGATGATCATGGTCTCCATCGGCACGTTTTCCTGGGAGTCGGTATGCAACCTGAAGAGCCACCCCCTCTCCACCAACCTGGTGATGGTGACCACCGTCGCCGTGGTGGTCGCGACCCACAACCTGGCACTCGGGGTCTTCGTGGGGGTGCTGCTCGCCTCTCTCTTCTTCGCCCACAAGGTTGCCCGCGTCATGCTGGTCAAGAGCGACAGCGAGCGCAGCGGCGCCGTGCGTACCTATCTGGTGCGGGGCCAGATCTTCTTTGCCAGCGCCGAGCAGTTCCTGGCCGGTTTCGATTTCAGGGAGGAAGTGGAGAAGGTGGTCATCGACCTGACGCACGCCCACTTCTGGGACATCACCGCCATCACGGCCCTCGACAAGGTGGTCATCAAGTTCCGCCGTGAGGGGAAAGAGGTGGCGGTCATCGGCCTGAACGACGCCAGTGCCACCCTGGTCGATCGCTTTGCCATCCACGACAAACGCCAGGAGGGAGAGCCCCTGCTGGCCGAGCATTGATCCCGGCGCGCCCCAAGAGGGCGCTGCCTGCAAGCCATAAAAAAGCCCGTCTCTCCCCATGAGATGGGCTTTTTTGGGCTGTTGGATCACAGTCAACACACGCGCCTCGGCGCGCCCATCCCGAGCCGATGCGGCAATGCGGGGTCATGACCTGCCGTCAGGGTGCAAGAGGGGCCAGGAAAGCAGGAACAGGGTGCCGCCCCGCCCGCCGGATTGGCAGACCGCACTGCCGCCGTGAGCCTCGGCAATGGCCTTGACCACGGCCAGCCCGAGCCCGCTACCGCCACTCTTGCGTGAGCGTGACGGATCCCCCCGGCGAAACGCCTCGAAGATATGGGCGGCGACCTCCTCGCTGATGCCGGGCCCTTCGTCTTCCACGCTCAGGATGCACTGGGTGCCCGAACGATGCAGGCGCACTGTCAGCATGCCCGGCACCCCATGCTTCTGGGCATTTTCCAGCAGCGCCATCAGGGCCTGACGGATGCGAAGAGCATCGCAACAGACCCAGAGTTCGGCATCGAGCTCCCGCTTGATAGTGAAACCGCTCGCGGCCAGGGGGGTGGCAAACGCCTCAAGCACCACGGCAAGCTCGTCGGCCAGCCTGATCGCCTCTCGTTGCAGCTCCAGGTGGCCGCTGTCGTTGAGACTGAGTACCCGCAAGTCTTCGATCAGGTGGGTCAATCCCTCCACCTGGCGCAGCAAGCCTTCAAAGAGCGCACGTTCTGGCGGAAATACCCCTTCGGCCAGCCCCTGCAAGCGGCCACGCAAGATGGTCACCGGGGTGCGCAATTCGTGGGCGATGGCGGCATTCCAGAACTCCCGCTCACGGGTCATGCTCTGCAGCCGTTCGGCCATGGTGTTGAAGTCCCGCACCAGTTGCGCCGTCTCCCCGATCGCCTGTTCATCCAGCGGCACGCGCGCATCGAGTTTGCCCTCTGCCACCTCGCGCAGGCTGTTCGCCACCGAATTGAGCGGAGTCAGGATGCGGCGAGAGAGGCGCACCGCCACGTACAGCGCCATCCCCAATGCAATGAGAATGGTCGAGCCAATCCAGATCATCTCGACCCTGGAGGGCATCCAGCTCTCAGAGATGCTGCCAGGCACATAGGTCACGGCAATGGCGTAGAACACATAGGTGCCGATCACCGCGAGGCAGATGATGCCGAGCGCCATCAGCCCCAGGGAGCGGATGATTTGCCTGCGCAGGCCGGGTGCCGATGTCACGCATCACCCCCGAAGCGATAGCCGACGCCCCAGACACTGGCGGGCACCCCCTGGATGCCCTGTGCCTCCAGCTTCTTGCGCAGCTTGCTGATGTGGCTGTCCACCGTGCGCTCCTGGGTATCCCCCTCCGGCAGGCAGTGGGTCAGCAGTTCGGCGCGGCTGAACACCCGCTTGGGTGCCCGCATCAGAGAGGCGAGCAACTTGAACTCGGTAAGGGTCAGATCCAGCACCTGCTGCCCCTCATCGCGGCAAATGCTGGCCTCGTGGCTCTCCAGATCGATCTGGAAGGGGCCGACCCGCAGCACCCGGGCCATGGTCTGCTTCGCAGCCTGGCTGCGTCTGAGCACCGCCTGTACCCGGGCCACCACTTCGGCCGGGTTGAAGGGTTTGACCACATAGTCATCCGCCCCCATGCGCAGCCCCATCAGCTTGTCGAGGTCCTGATCCAGGGCGGTCAGCATGATCACCGGCGTGTCGCCACGGGCCCGGATCTCGCTGAGCACCTGCCAGCCATCGAGCTGCGGCATCTGCACATCCAGCAACAGGAGATCGGGTTTGCATGTCTGGTGCATGGCCAGGGCTTCGCGGCCATCGACGGCATGCAGGGTGCGCAATCCGTGGCGTTGCAGGTAAGCGGCGAGGATGTCGGCTATCTCGGCTTCATCCTCTGCAATCAGTACCAGTGACTGGGCCGCCGGGTTGGCGGAAGCAGGAAGATACGACATGGTCGGACTCGAAAATGGTGGGCTTGAACTTTATCACCGCCTCCATGGATTCTCCACAAAGCCTCGAATCATTCGCAATAGCCCCTCTCCATAATACCCGTTCGATGTGCTCTCGCGGCAGCACCATGCCCGGGAGACGGTTTAACGAGGTGAGTATGATGTTTGTCAAACAGCGGTATGCGGGCACCCTGCTCGCCGTCATTGCCGTATTCGGATTGGCAGGTTGCGATGGGGCGTCGCAAGCGCAAGATGCGCCGACCCGTCCTCAGGTGTCGGTGATGACGCTGGCAGGTCAGGACCTGGTCATCAGCGAGGATCTGCCCGCCCGGGTGGCCGCGGTGCGAAGCGCCGAAATTCGGGCCCAGATTAGCGGCATCGTGCAGCGCCGCCTGTTCGAGCAGGGCGCCGAAATCGGCGCAGGCACCGTGCTGTTCCAGATAAATCCGGCCCCCTTCAAGGCGGATGTCGACAGCGCCGCCGCAGCATTGCAGCGCGCGGAGGCCGTGCTGGCCCGCGCCCGTATCCAGATTGACCGTCTGGTGCCGCTGCTGCGCACCGAGGCCATCAGCCGCCAGACCTATGACGATGCGGTCTCCCAGCGTGATCAGGCGGCCGCCGACGTGGCTCAGGCCAGGGCGACCCTGGCCCGGCACCAGCTGAACCTGCAATTTGCCAGCGTGGAAGCCCCCATCGCCGGGCGCATCGATCAGGCGCTGGTGAGTGAAGGGGCTCTGGTGTCCCCCACCGACGCCACCCCCATGGCCAGGATCCAGCAGATCGATCAGGTCTACGTCGATGTCCGTCAACCGGCCTCTGTGCTCGACACCCTGCGCCAGCAGGCTGGCTCGACGGCACCGGAACTGGCGGTGGACATCCTCGGCAGCGACGGCAAGCCGCTCGGCATGCAGGGGCACATCCTCTTCTCCGGCATCGAGGTGGATGCCGGTACCGGTGACGTACTGCTGCGGGTACTGGTGGACAACCCGGAGCGGCGGCTCTTGCCTGGCCTCTACGTACAGGCGCGCATTCCCCGTGCCCGCTATGCCAACGCCCTGAGCGTGCCTCAGCAGGCGGTGGTGCGCACATCGGGCCAGACCAGCGTGTGGGTGGTGGATGGCCAGGGGCAGGCACAACTGGTTCCGGTCAACACCGCTGAACTGGTGAATAGCCAGTACCGCATCACGTCCGGGCTCAACGCCGGACAGCGGGTGGTGATCGAGGGGATCGACCGCCTGACCCCGGGGACGCAAGTCATTGCCCATCCCTGGCAATCCCCCGCAGTCAGCCAGCAGGCTGACGCCGGTAACCGTTGAATCGGAGACATTTCATGCCGCAGTTTTTCATTCATCGCCCGGTGTTTGCCTGGGTGATCGCCCTCTTCATCGTGCTGGCGGGGGTCATCGCCATCCCCAAGCTGCCCATCTCCCGCTATCCCTCGGTGGCGCCGGTGTCGGTGACCCTCTATGCCACCTATCCGGGCGCCACGCCGCAGACCCTGAACGATGCGGTGGTGAGCCTTATCGAGCGCGAGCTGTCTGGGGTGAAGAACCTGCTCTACTTCGAGTCATCGGTAGATGCCTCCGGCAGCGCGCAGATCACCGCCACCTTCAAGCCGGGCACCGATCCGAAGCTGGCCCAGATGGATGTGCAAAACCGCATCAAGGCGGTCGAGCCTCGCTTGCCACAGGCGGTGCGGCAAACCGGCCTGCAGGTGGAGTCCGCCTCGTCCGGCTTTCTGATGATGGTCGGTATGACTTCACCGGATGGCCGCTTCGATGAGGTCGCGCTGAACGACTACATGGCGCGCAATATCGTGCAGGAGCTGCGCCGCATCGACGGCGTGGGACGGGTGCAACTGTTCGGCGCCGAGCAGGCCATGCGCATCTGGGTGGATCCGGGCAAGCTCGCCGCCTACGGGTTGACCATCAGCGAGGTGGCGCAGGCCATTGAGCAGCAGAACGTGCAGATTGCACCGGGGCGCCTCGGCGACGAACCCGCCCTGCCTGGCCAACGACTGACGGTTCCCCTCACGGTAGAGGGGCAACTGACCACTCCCGAGGCGTTCGCCGCCATCGTGCTGCGGGCCGGAAGTGATGGCGCCAAGCTGGTGCTGGGTGACGTGGCCCGGGTCGAGCTGGGGGCGCAATCCTACGCCTTTTCCAACCGCGAGAACGGGGTGGCTGCCACCAGCGCCGCCATCCAGCTCTCCCCCGGCGCCAACGCCGTGCGCACCGCCGATGCGGTACGCACTCGCCTTGCCCAGCTCTCGCCAACCCTACCGGCGGGCATGGCCTATTCGATCCCCTTTGACTCGGCCCCCTTCGTCAAGGTCTCCATCGACAAGGTGATCCACACCCTGCTGGAAGCCATGGTGCTGGTGTTCCTGGTGATGTTTCTCTTCCTGCAGAACCTGCGCTACACCCTGATCCCGGCCATCGTCGCCCCCATCGCCCTGCTTGGCACCTTCGCGGTGATGCTGCTGGCCGGCTTTTCCATCAACTCCCTGACCATGTTCGGCATGGTGCTGGCCATCGGCATCATCGTCGACGACGCCATCGTGGTGGTGGAGAACGTCGAGCGCCTGATGGCCACCCAGGGGCTATCGCCCCGAGAGGCGACATCGCGGGCCATGAAGGAGATCACCGGGGCGGTGATCGGCATCACTCTGGTGCTCACGGCGGTGTTCATCCCCATGGCGTTCGGCAGCGGCTCCGTGGGGGTCATCTACCAGCAGTTCACCCTGTCGATGGCGGTGTCGATCCTGATTTCCGCCTTCCTCGCCCTGACCCTGACGCCGGCGCTCTGCGCCACCCTGCTGCGTCCGGTCAGCCCGGATCACCATGAGAAGCGCGGTTTCTTCGGCGCCTTCAACCGGGGCGTCGAGCGGCTCACCACAGGCTACGGCGTTCGGGTCACCCGGCTGGTCGGGCGCAGCGGACGCGTGATGGCTACCTTCGCCGTCCTCTGCGCCGTGCTGGCCATTGCGGCCACCCAGCTGCCCTCCTCTTTCCTGCCGGACGAGGATCAGGGCTATTTCATGACCTCCATCCAGTTGCCGACCGGCGCCACCAGCGAGCGCACCCTGGCCGTCATCAAGGAGTTCGAGGCCCATGTGGCCTCTCGCGAGGCGCTCGACACCAATCTGGTGGTGCAAGGCTTCAGCTTCTCCGGCGCCGGCCCCAATGCGGCCATGGCCTTCACCATGCTCAAAGAGTGGGATCAGCGCCATGGTGCCACGGCTGCCGAGGAGGCTGAGCTGGCACAGGCCGCCATGGCCAACAGCAAGGAAGGCACCGTGATGAGCCTGCTGCCGCCCGCCATCGACGAACTGGGCACCTCTTCGGGTTTCACGCTCTTCCTGCAAGACAGGGCCAACCAGGGGGAGGCCGCGCTGCTGGCCGCCCAGGCGCAACTGCTGGCACTGGCGGCCCAAAGCGAAGTGGTGAGCGATGTCTATCCCGACAGCCTGCCCCCCGGCGAGAGCATTCACCTCGAGATCAACCGGCAGAAGGCCGAGGCCATGGGACTCTCGTTCACCAGCGTGAGCAGCACCCTGTCGGCGGCGATGGGATCGCTCTACATCAACGACTTTCCCAACGGCGGGCACATGCAGCAGGTCATCCTGCAGGCCGACGCGTCGGCGCGCATGCAGCTCGATGACGTACTCGGCCTGCGGGTGCGCAATGCCAGCGGCGGCATGGTGCCCCTGCGGGAGGTGGTGACGCCGACCTGGCGCCAGTCGCCGCAACAGATGATGCGCTTCGAGGGCTTCCCCGCCGTGCGTCTCTCCGGGAGTGCCGCCCCCGGGGTTTCCAGTGGCGCCGCGATGGCGGAAATGGATCGCCTGGTGGCGCAATTGCCGCCAGGCTTCGCCCTGGCCTGGACGGGACAGTCGTTGCAGGAGCGCCAGTCGGCGGCCGAGGCCCCCCTGCTGATGCTGCTGTCGGCGCTGGTGGTCTTCCTGGTGCTGGCCGCGCTCTACGAGAGCTGGTCCATTCCGCTCTCCGTGATGCTGGTGGTCCCCCTGGGCCTGCTCGGCGCCGTGGCGGCGGTGATGCTGCGCGGCATGCCCAACGACGTCTTCTTCAAGGTGGGCATGATCACCATCATCGGTCTGTCGGCCAAGAACGCCATCCTCATCGTGGAGTTTGCCCGCCAGTTGCACGGCGAAGGGCGCTCGCTGCTTGACGCTGCGGTGACCGCCGCCCGCCTGCGCCTGCGCCCCATCCTGATGACGTCGCTCGCCTTCACCCTCGGCGTGGTGCCGTTGATGCTTGCCAGTGGTGCCAGCGCGGAGACCCAGCATGCCATCGGCACCGGCGTGTTCGGCGGCATGATCAGTGGCACCCTGCTGGCCATCTTCTTCGTGCCGGTCTTTTTTGTCTTCGTCATCGGCACCCAGGCGCGCATTCAGGCCTGGAGGGCCAGACGAGCCACGTAGCGGAGAGCGTCATGATGTTGCCCCCTGATGTCTGGCGCTCGGCAATGCCGGCAGGGGGCTGCAGGGAGTGGCTCTCAGCCCTCACTTCCAGTGTCATCACGGGCGCTGTGGTGGCGGCCAAGGTGAGAAGGCATGGGCTGGCAGGAGAGCACGGGAGGCGGGATTATCGTCACTGGCGGCAGCAATCTAACGGCCCAGACAATGACAGCGTTCAGACAACAGAGGCCATCGAGACCGTGAAAGAGACAGGCTCGGCGTTCGAGCCAGACATCCACCGGACTGACGGGCAGCCTGGCCGTGCTCGTCCGCATCTTGTTGGCCACCATTGAAGGAACTGACGGGTGGGAGAGCCCCGCTCAGGTTGTCACTCAATGGCACCTGCATGTAGCACGCGAATACGAAAAAGCCCAACTGAATAAATCAGTTGGGCTATATAGATGGCGGAGGAGGTGCCCGCCGTAATTAAGTCCAATCAACTCCACACCAATCCAGCAAGCCATTTACTATCAGTATATTAGAAACAAACACAGTCCAATCCATCCCAATCACATATTACCACTGCGCATGCTTGGTGGCATACTGAGTGGCATATTCAATTCTCAAGGAGGTTACCTGATGGCAATCCTCACCGATACCAAAGCCCGCAACATCAAGCCTGAAGATAAGCCCCTTGCTCATGGTGGCGTCACCGGGTTGACGCTACACCCCTCTACCATCAAGGGCAGAGGAAAGTGGGTGTTCCGCTATGTCAGCCCACTGACGAAGAAACGACGTAACGCTGGCCTCGGGACTTACCCCGAGATCTCTATCGCTGACGCTGCTCGAGACGCCCAGGCAATGCGGGAACAGCTGGCGAATAATCTGGACCCACTAGAGATCCGGCTGCAGGAGCAGAACAAGCCGAAGATCCCGACGTTGGAAGCATCCGCCAGACTCGTCTACGAAAGCTTGTTTATAACTCGGTACGAACCCTGGCGGCACGGCTCAAGTACTTCGAGGCGGTGAGTGGCGGCCTGACCCGCTATCTGCCGCTGACCTTGCGGTTGCGGGCCAAGAGCACCACCCAGTCTTACCGCACCCCGGTCTACTACGTGGATTTGACGCTGCGTGACGAGCTGACCCTGACCGAGGCGGTCGGTCAGGCACGGCAGGAGGCGATGCTGGACGATGAGGCAGGGCTGGCGATAAGCGAGATGGAAACCGTGGCGCGAGCGCTATTGCGTAATGGTCAGTTCGAGGACGTGGATGAAGAAGTGCCAATGCTACTGGAAGAGTTTTACCCCCAGGTGGAGGAAGGGGAGCATTTGACTACCGAACCAGCACCGCAAACAGTGGCCCAGCCACGGGGAACGCGAGCACGGGCATCCCCGTTAACCAACAAGCTAGGCAAGGGCGCCACACCGGCACCCAGTACACCCTGACTCAGGATTTGGCCAAGCGCTCGACCAGCCGCTCAAACGTCTCCAGCAGCAATGCCCGGTCATCGCTGTCCAGCCGGGCGAGTTTCTGCCCCAAGACGATACCCTGCTCGGTTGGGCGCGGGCTGGTTTCGCGCAAGAAATCGGCCAGCTCGCAGCCAAACAACTGAGCCAGTTCAGCCAGCCGGGCAATGGTCGGCACCACGATGCCGCGCTCCATCCGAGAGACGGCTTCCATCCCGATATTAAGGTGCTCTGCCACCTGATCCTGGGTCAATCCCGCCTGCTGGCGCTGCCGCCCGATCGCCTTGCCCACGCTTTTAGCCAACAGCTCACCTGGGCCTGGGATTCCCGTACCCTGACCTTACACAAATAGAATCGTCACTTTTCCACACTGATAACAGGGCACCCACGAGGTGCCCTGCTGCGTTTTTATGTCTGACCACAAGGAGTTATCTTCATGTCTCGATTCACCCCAGGCGATCATCTGGTGACCGCTCGCCTCGGTTATACCCACCACGGCCTCTATGTCGGGGGCGACCTCGTTATCCACTACCAGGGGCCTAATCACGGCCTACCCGGTGAGATAGTGATGACGTCTCTGGATGCGTTTTCCGATGGTAAGCCGGTCTGGTGCAAATTTTGCCCTGTTAGGCGGTATGACCGAACGGAGAGCCTCGAACGTGCCCGCACACGGCTGGGCGAACACCGTTACGATGTGTTGTTCAGTAACTGTGAACACTTCGTGATGTGGTGCATCCACGGTATCCACCACTCGACACAGGTTAGCCAGGTAGCAACGGCAGTGGCGAAAGCGGCCCTTCGTACTCCACAGGCCACCATCATTCCCCCAGCCATGACCGTGTTGAGCCGCGAGCGCACAACGTCTGATTGCATAACGCTCGCCACCTCTGCTATCACCCTGACCACCCTCGTGACATCGCCAAGCTGGGTCCCCCTGGCAACTGGCGCATTAGCCGTTTACGCAGTCAGCCGCCTCTGGTCCTGGCTCACCGACTGAGCCACTGCCTTACCCTCGCACAACAAGGAGCACTACCCATGACGATTCCCTTTCACCGGGACGGCTTTGCCCTGCCCGTTTGTCAGGCTCTACTGACCCTGCTCAGCCAAGAAGCCGAACGTACCGATCTCGATCTGGGGCGCTGCACCCAGCTGACCTTCAACTTCCGTAACCCCGGTTACAGCGCTGAACAGGGTGGCGTCCACCCGGTCGAGATCCGCTTGGTACGTGGTCTTGACGACTGGCTGGTCGATTACGTCACCGATTTCAGTTACCAGGGACTGGGCCAGGATGCCGAGCTCTGCAAGGAGCTTGATTTCAACTTCCTCGACGGGGAACACACCATGTTGGGCTGGGGGCCGCTACGGCTGGCTGAAGCCCGGGAGTTGTTCGATATCTGGCAGAGCAACTTCATTGCCTACTGCCGGTTGGAGTGTTTCACCGTTTCGGTCACTGGAGATTAGGAGGTTGCAATGAGCCAAGAATTAGCGCTTTCGCACTACTCACGCCAGTGGCTGGGACAGATCACTATCAAAGCAAAATTAAGGCCCACACAAAGTGGCAAACGCTGGTTGCTGCATCTGACACCTGGTAGCCCACATGCCCGCACCGTCACCTTACAAGTGCGTTGGTCTGGGGTTCAGTGGCAACTGCTCACCATCAGCAATGCTGACGACTGGCGCACCATGAGCCAACCGGTGGATGAGATCTGCGTTGATCCCAAGCGCAGGTGTTTCTGGCATTGCCAGGCAGGGCCGGTCCCGTTCACCGAGCAGCCCAGGGTACTGGCCAGCTTTCTGGCTGACCTGCAACGCATTTGTATTCATCGCGGTTTTACCGTGGAGAGTGACCCCTTACCCCATCAGGAAGGTGCCGATGACCAGAACACTGCTCGCCCTTGAGCTGGAGGGGGTTCACGACAACGGGGGGCAGACCCAGGTGGTGCTGGACTACGGTCTACGGGTCGATGGCTACGCCCTCTATCTGCGCTATCAGACCGAACGGGGTGACGCACTGGCCGAATGGCTGTGCGATCACCCGGAACGGGAGTGGCTTTATGGCATCGGCAACCTGCTGGCCACCAGTTACCAGATCCCGTTGCACGACCTGACACAGCAAAGGCTGCGCTCTGCCAATCACTGACCCACTCATCGCAATCACCACCCCCCTTATCGCAAAACACACCCCACCGGCCAGTGGGGCGAACGCTTTTGGAGAATGAATCATGTTGCATCACAAACTCAGTGCTGGGGAGCAACCCGGCACTTATCGGGTGACCGACTTAGTCACCGACGACGACTTGCTCACCATCGCCCAGGCACTGGCCCGCCAGAAGCTCGCCAAAGGCGTGGCCCTCACCGACAAGCATCTGGCCCACCACGCGCTACAAGGGCTGCTGCAAACGCGGGATCGCGAAGTGTTCGCCGCACTGTTCCTCGATAACCAGCACCGGATCCTGGCCTACGAGGAGCTGTTTCTCGGCACCCTCTCCGCTGCGACCGTCTACCCCCGCGACGTGGTCAAGCGGGCGCTGCACCACAATGCCGCCGCGCTGATGCTGGTCCACAACCATCCCTCAGGTTACCCAGAACCCAGCCGTGCAGATATCGAGATCACTCAGCGACTGCAAAGCGCCCTAGCGCTGGTCGATATCCGCACGCTGGATCATCTGGTGGTGGGGGCGGAGGGCGTGGTGTCACTGGCAGAGCGTGGACATTTGTAACAGTTGCGCCGATCAGGCCGTCCTTTTCGGGAGTAATGAGCATGGTCTGCGATGACCTGTGCAAGGACCCACCCTCATTTGGAGTAAAAACATGAGCACGATAGGCAGTTGGGGATTACACACCCAGGTTCAGCCCCGTTTTGGCGCACGAGCCATTGTCGAACGAAGCGGAGTCTCCCTGCTCTGGGATCGCAGCGGCGTCTATGGCGAGGCCGACGAGCAGTGGCTCACCGACATCGACACCGTTTTACCGGGGTTTATTGAGCGTCTTAGCAAACTATTTCAACAAGGGGAACTGCTGAGCGACCAAGATAAATTGGTAACATTGAGGCAAGGGGAATGGGTCTGCCTGGCCAATCCAAGGGCCAGCTATGGCTACCTCTATCTGGATGTCTACCGGCAAGAAAGCGGCAATGTTCCAGCCACAGAGGCATAAAGTCGACACAAAGGGTGAGCCACAGACTCACCCTTTGCCCAAAACTTCTTTTTTTGGCTCTCTACTGAACCCCTAATGCCTTGTAAACGGCATCAATCAGATCAAACTGACCGTTACCTGATTTTGCCGGTGCTAGCCTTCCTTGGTAGACTTTGCCACCCATTCATCGAACACAAAGCCTCTAATGAAGCTGCTCAACACTTACGACGACAAAGACGAAGCCGAAATTGCATTAACCAAGATCACGGGTGAAAAACGCTTGGCCAGTGAACGTGATAGCACAGTTGTGATCTATAACCTGTTCGGCCAGCCCACTTGGGGTAACTTTCATCGGCTCGGCATGTTCGATTTGCCTGAGCTGCAGAGCATGTTAGAACAACGAAAAGCAGGGCAGCCAATTGATACCGCCCGCCATCGTGAAATTCTCTCCATGCTGCGTTATGCCGCCAGATCTTTCGAGCTCACCATCCCCGAGCATTGGTTATAAAAAGGCCGGTTTCCCGGCCTTTTGTTTTTTTACTCTTCAAATTCAGCATTGCCAAACTTGAGCATACTGCAATTCTCTTTGATGGCTCGCTGCAAGTTGGCATCAAACCCTTTCCCTGAACGGGCGTTAATCTCAATTGAGATCTCCACATCCACTCCCAATTGGCTGGTGAAGTTTTGCACAACCTCATCCATCAGCGTGGCAAAATCCATCTTGGCCTTGATGGGGTCAATCCTGACCGAGCCATAGAACCGAGTTTTCTCGGCGATTGGAGGCGTAGGCAATGGACACAAGCCGTCTCCACCAGCTCCTTTTTCCCCATCAGTCCCTGTTGTTTTTTTGGTGTCGTTATCGCCGTCTTTTATAGAGGGCTTATCGATTTCCTTTTGTTCTTCTGTCTTACTTTTCTCTTTGTCCAGCTTGTCTCGATAACGTAGGGCTGCCTCGCGGTTTATCAGCAGGCTGTGCTCATCGATAAACACGGTGGCCGCTTTGCCAAAAGCAAAGCCCTCAAAACGATCTTCACGCTGGCTAGAGGCAAAGGCGAAATAGTCAGAGCCCTGGATAGCAGCTTCGATGCAGTGGCGCAATACCGAATCATTGACCAAGCGCGGCATATAAAGATACTGGCAAGCATCCTGCCACACCTTCAATGCGCTAACCGATTCAGCGCCTTTGCTGAAATAGTACTTATCCAACAAGTTGCGCAAATGAACGGGTGACCACTCTTTGATCAGCCACTCCTCTTCAACCAATCGGTTCTCGATCTCCTGGATCAATTTGGGCGCGCCTGAAGCGATCTGGGCTACCTCCCACTCCAGCATTTGGCCGGGTTCCTGCAACGGGGCCAGCAACCACTTGTAGGTATCACGGATCAAGCTATCAAACTGCTTTTTCGCACCATCACTGTTGGCTTTAGCCTGGGTCAGATGAGCCAGATCCTGATTGAGCACGCCGTTTTCAATATCGATGACAATGGAGTGCCAAGCCAGATAGGTTCTGCCCTGATCTTTCAAGCGACTCAGGCTGTCATAATCCGCAGCCAAAAAGAGCAGGCGGTTTTGCTTCACCCGAGGTTGCTCACCACGCTTGAGCAAGATGGCTTCTGCTGCTTTGAAAGCCTGATTGGTGCTACTGCTGCGGCTGTATGCCGACAACCCCTGAGGCTCCAGCACCACTAACCGTGGTCCACTGCCATATTCATCCGGCACATCGCCAGCAGGGGTAAAGACATGGATGCCAGCAAAGCCGTGCTGAGCACCAAAGCAGCCCGTCACCGACTTTTTCAACAGGGGGAGCAAATCCTCACGTTCGCTGACATTGCTCTTACGCGTTTCCATCTCCCGCCGCAGGTTTGGCTTGGTATCGAGCCACAGCCGCTCTTTATCGCCATAGAGATAGGTCAGGCGGTCTCGCAAGCGGGTCAACACATCCTTGAACGTGCCAACCGTTTGACCGGGAGAGCAGGCTCCGAGCAAGATCCGCTCCACTTCCAAACCACGGTGCATCTGATCACTGGAACTCGGCGCACTGCCCAAAAACAGCGTGCGCATCACTCGGCGGGCAGCATGATATTGCCCAAAACGGGTGTCATTTTTATCAAGATCGGCGGCTTCCGAGCGAACACCATCCACCTCTTTTTCGATGACCGGCTCCCACCCTTGCGGCAGATAATGGATGCTCTTGCCGCGCACATTGCTGTCATCAAGGGGCAGCGAACCCGGCATGATCAACGCATCGCGATTATCCGCTACCCACAAACGGTGGATCACGATGGCCATATACTGCAACACACCACGGGTACGCTGGAATTTGTCCAGGGTTGACCAGTCCTCATAAAGACGGTCGAAGACTTCCGGGTGGATGGGATATGACTTGCACAACCGATCGTAGTAATGGCCTGACTGCGTTTCGTTCGGAAAATCCGGTGCATGTTGGCGATAGAAATCTGCGTATTGTTGCGCAATGCCTTGCACCTGAGCTGGATCACCGGCTGATTCAAACAGGCGGCGGCGCACAATTTCAAACGCCTCTTCGGTTGCAACCGGCTTCCAGACCGATTCAACACGAGCAAAATACTTCTCAAGGGAATCAAGCGCCTTCTGCCCCATCGTGCCGCCGACTTCCAGTGCGGATTCTGGCAAAGAGGCCAACAGCATGGCGTTGGGTACAGCCTTCATCGCCTCGGTCAACGCCTGAATAAAGGTGATATTGGAGTCAAAGGTCCCGGCATTAAACTGCTTGCCCACCTCCAACTGGCGCAAGAACGCCACCAGCTCATCCATCAAGACGACGCAAGGAGCAGCCTTGGTCAGTAACGCAACCAGCAACTCCTTACCCGGTGAAGTACCATCCCGATCACTGTCAGCAACCAGCTCATAACCCTCGTCGCCCAACAGTTGCCAAGCCAACTCACCCCACAGGGTATTGGCCCGCACTGCACCATGCTGGCGCGGCTGACTCACCGACAAGTTGATGCCATCGATCACCGCGACTCTCGCGAGCGGCAATTGATCGATCCCGGCCGCATCCAGGATCGGCGGGATGCCCTGCAAACGATCCGTGGTCACGTTGCGTGATGCCAGATGATAAACGGCCAACATGGTGTGGGTCTTACCACCACCAAATGCCGTTTGGAGCTGAATAACCGGATCGCCTCCCTTGCCAGCCAACCGCTCGGCAACGGAGCCTAACAGCAGCCGCATCCCTTCGGTGATAAAGGTACGCGCAAAGAACTGCTCGGCATCTTGATACTCCAGCGGGGCCTTGCCGTTAGCCACCTGGGTAATATCTGCGGCAAACTCGGACTGTTTAAACGTGCCTTCCAGCACATCACGATGGGGGCGCGCAATCTCGCGCCAGGGTTTCAGACTCATTGTTAAGCCTCGTGCAATAAACGTTGAAGCCCTGTAATCAGAGCCTTAAAACTTGTTGAGCGATGGGCCTCATCCAGACGAAGGTAAGGCGCGATGCTTCTGGAGCCGCTCAACTTCTGATATGTGTTTTTTGTGATTTTTTTCAGTTCTTCAGCCGCGTTGACTAAGCGATCAGGATCACGAAATTTCTGGTTTCCTTGTAACTTGGCTAACCCTGCCAAATTCAATCCTTGTTCAACTGCTACTAGATCACCCAGATAAAAACTTTCCAGTTCACGACAGGCGATTCGGATCAAGGCGTTCGGTCGACCTGCCTGTTCGCACAAAGTGAATAATTGTGCTTTGATATCCACGCAATTACCCGAGTCTTGATCGCGCATCACAACAAACAGTGCATCCCCCTGCCAACCTCGCAAACGCATCACCAGTCTCTTATGGAGATCCTGTTTTCCTTCAAAAACGACAAAGCGAAACTGAATATCAGGAAATAAACGAGGGATCACTCCCTCCAGCATGGCCCTAGCGGATGGCTCCTCCAAGCAAAAAACCACTGTCGTCATTGAGGGTCTACTCCCTCAAAGAAGCCATGTTTCCACAGATAACCTAATTGATCGCCTTCAGCCATATAGGCAGCCACCTGCTTATTATCTCTGGCTCTGACAATCTCGGTTGCCCCTTGTTTTTTTACCAGCCAATAAACAGAGTCCAGCTCGACTGCATTAAGAAAATCAGGGGAATGGGTAGAGACGAACACCTGGCCACCGCGCTGGGCATAGGCGCTGAACTCTTCGGCCAGTTCCCACAACAACCCCGGATAAAGTTGATTTTCAGGCTCTTCAACACACAGCAGAGGATGGGGAACTGGATCATAAAGCAGCACCAGATAGGCAAACATCTTGATCGTGCCATCCGACACATACCGCGCCAGAAAAGGGTCCTCAAAGGCACCATCTTGGAAGCGTAATAGCACACGCCCCTCTTCTGTCGTTTTAGCATCGACCTTGGTAATGCCAGGAACTCTATGTGTCAGCTTGTCCAGAATGGCGGAAAAAACCTCCGGGTATCGGCTATGTAAATGCTGCGTCACCAGAGAAAGGTTATCCCCTTCACGAGAGAGGTGTTCAGCATAACCAGCCTCTTGTTCAGGACGAGCCCGATTGATATGGAAATCAGAGATATGCCAATTTTCGATCAGGGTACCGAGCGTGACGACAGCCGGGAACTGGGCAAATTGTGCCAACCCTTTAATCGCCAAAATGTCCGGCGACTTCAATCGCTGCTCCTCTCTCACCAACTGATTAACATCTTTGACTTTCTCGATTTCGTTGGTGACAGCCATACCCGCACCGCGAGAAAAATCCAGAAAATGCCATGGCTGTCCACCGCTACCGCGTCGGTACTTCAAAATTTCGCGCTCGACTATCGGGCGGCCGTTGTCTTCACCAATCTCAAGAAAATAGGTCACCAGCGGGGCTGTATCATGCTCACGAAATTTCAGCTCAATCTCGATATTGCCTTCTGCCCCGCGGCTTTTTACCTCCTGAAAGCCCCGACTTCCCCCGGCTTTCACCAAGGCAGTATGCAAATTGCTCGACAAGGCTTCACGCAGAAAATCAAATACCCCAAACAGGGTTGATTTTCCGGTTCCGTTTGCCCCCACCAACACACAAAACTTGGGGATCCCCTCCATCTGTGTGTTACGGAAACTTTTGAAGTTCTTTAAGGTGATCGACTCAATATGCATACGGCTGTCCTGTGTTCATGTTGTTGGCGAAAGCCAATCAGAAATCAAATCCTTGTTGGTCGCCAACCTGACCGCTTTCGACCATCGCGCCTTGCATCGCCTCCCACGCCATGACCAACTCGTTATAGGCGCGGGCATCGCTGGCCCAGCCTTTACGCTCGCAGAGGGTGTAAAGGCGATAGGCCAAGGAGCGGATGGCGTCGCTCTTGCTTGACATCAATGCCAGCATGGCCCCGGCGGCGCTGGCGCCTTGGCTATTTAACAGGCGAATCAGTTGATGCAACCCCTCCCACACCGGGGTGCGGCTGTCGCGCTCAGGCGTCCAGTCGCTCGGCAGTTCTGCCCATTTGAGCAGACGCAGGTCCCCTTGTCCGGCCTCAACGACCCCGGCCTCGACCAGGCCCGCGACGCTGGTGCCCTTGGCGCGGGCCAACACATCGGCCTCACCAAACTTGCCCACCCGCCAATCTTGCTGCTCAAACCAGTGCAAACAGAATTGGGTATCGGCGTCGAAGTCATCTTCGGCAAGGAAGCGGTTGATGAGTTGCAGTGCAGTTTTGACGCTCATCTTGCTGCCGTCGGCTTCCAGCACGGCGGCATATTTGCTGAAGATCCCCATACCGGGACCGATAATAGCTTGTGATAAATCCACCGGCGCGACGGCTGACTGGTTGTTGCCATGTGCATCGATGCCACCCTGCGTCATCTCATCCAAGGCATCGGGCAGCACGGCGTTAAGCTCACGAATAAACTGACGGCGGCTAATGGTGTCGGCGCTGGCCAAGCGCTTATTGCACACCAGTACCACGCTGGAAGCCAGCGCGTTAGTGCCAGAACCAATCATGCGATTTCCCATCTCGGTACGCATCGGCCAGGTGCCGCTAATCGCAAAGCCGGCATCGATCACCGCCTGCAAGAAGGTTTCCCAACCAGCGCTGGAGGTGCCGTCCGCCTTGGTTTCGGACTGCTTAAAGGCGTAGTAGATGGTGACCGGGAAGGCGGGGTGAGCCTGCTCGGCCATCTGGTGGATCGCCTTACCCATACCGTCCAAGAAGAAGGCTTCGGCCCCCTCTTTGCCACCGTGGCGATAGGGCGTGGCTACCAACTCCTCAGCCTTAGGTACCGCCATGGTGGCATAGAGATTCGGGAAGATCGGCCGTAACGATTTACGTAGCCAGACATAGAAAAAGTCCGACAAATCGGCGTAGCCGATATTGTCGTAATAGGGGGGGTCCGATGAAATTACCTTATTGCGACTAACAGTCTGTGTTTGAGCATCAGACTGGCTTACATTACCTCGTCCAGATGCTGGCAAATATTCACTTAATACTCGGATACCTTGATCCAGTGCATTTTCGTAGCTACCAGCCGACCCACCGATGAAGTTTGCTTCTGCAAAATCCCAGGTCATGGGAATAGCTTGTCTGCCAAAGGTATTTCTCAAGCTATCCCTAGTTGAGTCCCAGCCACAAATTGATGAGCCCCTGTCACTCATTTTATTGATACCAAAGCTAAGATACACCCCCACAGCCTGCGCATAAGCCGTTGCACCGGTGCCACCAGCATCCAACCCAACACCATCATCGGCCATCCCAGCAGAGAGGGCATCTTCGCGGCAACGCGCTATGGCTTCGCCAACCAACTCGGAAAACGTGGTTAACGCGACTAATTGGCGAGGGGTGAAAAGTTGGTCAAAGCGAGTCATCCCATATTCAACTACATTAGTCCTACCTGGCCAATGGGATATTTCAGGCGAAACGAACTGGGGAATATCCGCTGAGTCAGCAATCTGTTCCTGATCTGAACTTGGAGACAGATAGACTCTGCCACTCTTTCCTTCCGCAACGATCGCCATAAGTCGTCGACTAAATCTTCCGGCCTTAGCCTCAGCTCTTAGATATTTGAATTCCATTGGCGATTTGCTTATCAAACAAACCCCACCTTTACGACTAACCGTCCCATCTTTTAGTTCAGGTGAACCCTTGCCTTGTTTAACAACAAAACGGTACCCATCCCCTTCCACCACCGGCTCAACATAGGCCTCTTTACCGGCCTTGGAGGAGAGAATAAAGGTGGAGGCCAGCGGCACATCCACATGGGAGAACGCAGGGCTCGGGCTTTTTACTGTTCGAGCCCAGAGCCAAGCGATCACTGTCAGCTCTTCACCCAGATAGGGGGCCAAGTCGGGCCGCTCGGTCACCATCGCCTCGGTGATGACGACCTTGGGGTAGAGATAGCCGATACGCTTTAGCGCCTCTTCACGCATCCAGCCGCCGTAGCGGCGCACATCTTCCGCCAGCCCCTTGGCACCGGACCAATCCTCGAAAGCATCCTTGGTGGCTTTTTTCTTGCTTAGCTTATCACTGGCAGGCAGAGGCCCGACCGGCTCGCGTCCGGCAAATTTGGGCGGGATCTCGATCATCGCCTTATTGATGGTGACCGCCACCGGGTTGAGATCGGAGGCGTAGGATTCCAGCCCCAGCCGCTGCGCTTCCAGCGGCAGCGCACCACCGCCAGCAAAGGGGTCGTGAAAACCGGGCAATTTTTCGGGGTTAAACAGCTCGGCTGCTTGCGGGTGATCTTTGTTCAAATCGCAGATCTCGCGCCAGCTCTCCCAGATCGCGGCGCGGGCTTGGTTTAACACAGCCTCGTTATTGGTGTTTTCCCACTTCACCAGCTCGCGCAGGATATTAAACAGCTTTTCGCGCTTCTTGGCGGCTTCCTGCTTGTTGACCCCGTACTTAAACCCCGCCCCCTGCTGATAACCGGGATCGTTGACCATCTGGGCAAAGATTACCGCCCGCGCGGCCGCCAAGGGGCGACGCGCCCACCACAGATGCAATGTAGAAGGGTGACCATGACGAATGGATTTCTCGCGCGCCGCAGCAGCGTTGATATCATCCAGCGGCAAGGCCACTTCGATCAGTTTTTTGGGGGATTTGATGGGGGTCATGTTGATTTTTTGCCTGTTTAAGCGTTTTGCAGGGTATGTTTTATAGCTGTCGCAAATGGCAAATGCGCAGTAGCTGCGATTTCATCGGCCAGATATGCAGCAGCTAACAGAGGGTCATCGGCGGCCAGCTCAGCTATCTCTTCTGCTGTTTGCAGGTAGCCGGTTGCAGCAGCCTGGCGCTGCCAGCGCAGGGAGCCATCAGTTAAATTGAATAAGCGCAGCGTCTCGCTAGCACGCTCTTGGTCAGAGTCACTCAAGTCGGTGTGGACACTGATCGAGCCATCACTGTGAAATCGCAAGAACTGGTCTGGATCATCCTGATCCGGTTTGATCAATACAGCTGGCGGATAAACACCTTGTTTGTCCTTGTATGTGCCGCAGGTATTGGGGTTCCCGCAGGAACCCAACAGGTTTTGCCAAACAAAGGTTTGTGTTGGATCACGCCCCTTTTGACGGAAATGTTCGATATGGCGTTTGCCATCGCGGCTAATGTCGGCTTCACAATATGCGCAACGCTCACCTTGCATGGCAATCAGTTCGAGCCAGATCTCTTGCTTATCGACCGGGGTCACATTCTTCCAGTTGTCACGCCCATGCTGAAAACTACTTAAACATGCCGGGGCGACTCCTCGATTCAGCTTATGCATCGAAACTAGGCCCCTTCACAGGTTGGAGCACTGGCGGTAACCGTTTCTTGATCGTTTGCAGACGAATAAGGCGCTCACACTCCAGCATAAGCGGGTGAGTAGCACCAAAATGCGCTAACAACTGTTCACGCAATCGACCTGCATCTGGATGATTACTGAGCTGATCCATTTCTATCATCTGCTTGTAACGCGACAGGGCTTGCGCTTCTGACACATTGGGCACCGGATCAATACCCATAATTGTGGCCAGCACGTCTGCACTGGCTACGCCCTTGGTCTGCCACTGTGGGGTAATGACTGCTGTTCTCGTGACGCCATCTTGCTCACTCTGGCGTAAAAGACGAATGCAGTTGTTATCGATGGTCGTCAATACCTGCGGGCTATGAGTAGTGACAATAAATTGGATCTTGGGAAACGCCTGCTGCAACGAGGCCAATACTGTTTGCTGCCACGCTGGGTGAAGGAACATGTCCACTTCATCGATCAGTACGATGCCTTGGGTTTTGTGCGCCGCATCCACACCTAAGTGAGGGTTGAGCTTGATACAGCGAAAGGCGATATCCGACACCATGGCCACCATATTACGCAGGCCATCACTGAGCAGGGAAAGCGGCATATAGCCCAGTTCGGGATGCTCCATCACCAGTTGCTGCCCCATGCTGGAGCGGTATTGCAGATCCCGCCAACCGGTCAGCGAGGTCGTGAGGGTATTGATGGCGCGCTGCACGACTTCAATGGCAGCCGCGAAGTTGGCCAGCGCACTCTGGTCCTGCTTCTTAAGTCGATTCTCCAGCTGATCGATTTGCAGCTCGCGATAACTGCGAAATACCCAGCCATACCAGGTTTCAAACTGCTTATAGCTAGAGGTTGCCGTTAGGCAGTTCTGGTAGCCCCAAAGGCGGGAAAACACGCTGGTATCGAGCTTTTGATCTTTCGCTTCAGAGGCATAGCGCCCCTGATACCAGAGACGCCCAGTCCCTAAATAGACCACCAAGGGCAAATCGATAGCCTCTGGATCGGTTTGCTGCCCTTTATAGATTACTGACTGGTAACTCTTGGCGCTCTTAGTCAGTAGCTGTGTCGACTGATCCCCTTTGCTTTGGGTTCGTGACTTGACCTGATCGCGGCTCTGTTGCCACTGGAACGGAGAGGGCTTGTTATCCTTGACGGAGATGACTTGGATGATACCGCTGGCCTGTGCTGCGATCTGGCTGGGCAATATCGGTTCCATCTCTTGTTCACGGCGCTCAAGACGCACGTCTTCAATCTGAATAGTGGCCGACTTGCCGGTTTGGCTACCCAGATCAAAGCCTTTGACAAATGGCCACAGCGCAATGCGTACCGCATCGAGGATCGTAGTCTTGCCCGCACCATTGGGGGCGATCAAGACTGTCATCTGCGGATGAAAGGTCACATCCAGCAGCTCAAAACAGCGGAAATTTTTTAAGGTAATTTGTTCAATTTTCATAAGCTACCTTCGGCATCGGTGGCACGCGCCAGCAAATCCGCTAAGTCGTAATTAATGCTCGCCACCCCCATATCCGGCTCTTTGGTAAAGGGCTGGCGAATATAGAAGGGACCTTCGGCGTTGTCACCCTCTACCAGCACAATGGCCAGCAGGAATTTGTCGGCCTGGTTGAGGGCATAGAGGATCTCGTTGCGACTGACGGTGATGGTGGTCTGTCCCTTGCTGCGCCCTTTGACTTCGATATGGCGATCTTGTTGCAGCGAACCATCGGCATTCAACTGCGGGCGAGCGGTGATATCCCAGCCACATTTATCCGCCGATACGTCGATCACCATGTGGCCGAGGGCTTGCTCGGCCTGCGTCACAGCCTGCATTGCAATCTTCTCGATATGGGCCCGGCTGGCGGCATCTGGGCTAAAGATTGCTTCGCCTTTGCGTTTGGCCAGTAAACCTTGTGGGATCACTAAGGCACTGCCAATCACCACCGGGGTGCTAGAGACCACCTGCTTGAGTGCGGTGAGCTCTGCCGTGCGCTGTTGCAGACGTGCGGTCAATTCATCGACTCGGCGACGAGCGTTTTCGGGCTGCATTTTGGGTTGCTTGCCCGCTTTGACGTCATCGCTCAATTTCAAGAAGCGATCCTGCCAGTAGTTGATCTCTTTGATCAGTCGCTCATGCACAGCCGTGAGGGTTTTATCGGCTTGCAGTTCACGGCGCGTTTTCACTTCCGCAAAGTGTTCTGGCACCAGCTTTTCAGAGGCCAGTTGCAGCGCCAGCGGTTCGAGTGGCTGAGATAACCAGGGTGAGTGCAGGATATCCTGCACCAGTGCCAGATCAGCATCCGCTATCGGTTGCAGGTCTAAATGGGGGGCCCAACCGGCATAGCTGGCCCGACAGGCAGTATCGATGGCGACAAACTGCAACCGCCGTGAGGCGACACTCTTGGCTTGTTCGCTGGTTTCGCGGATTGAGTGCTCCAGCATCATGATGAGGCGAGGTTCGTCCCCTTCATCGGCCGGGTCCACCAGCACAGCCCCCTGCTTGAGCTTGGTGCGATGGGCTTGCAAGGTGAGATCGAGCAGCGAGTGCATCAGTGGATGTACGGGATGAAGCAGTTCGGCCAGCACCTTGCCGGTGGGCCTGATCAGCTGCTTTTCAAAACAGACGCGTTCATAACGGGACAACACAGGGGTGCGGCTTTCGCCGATGCTGCGATCCCGTTCGCGGATCACCGCTGGGACATGCTTTATTTCATAGCGGCCCTGTTCACGCTCCCTCAGTTCGCCGTTTAATCCGGCAAAGGCTTCTTGGAAAAACGCCCGAATAAAGAACGGCTGCAAGCGACGGGCTTCTGCTTTTTCCATCTGCTCTTTGATGGCGTAAAGCCCCTCTAAGCCCATATGGGATTCAACCAGTGCGTTGCGGCGCATGATCTCTTTGAGATGGTCGCTATCGAGTGCCCCTTCAATGACCTGATCCATCTTGGCGCGCACTGCGGGATCTTCACCATAGCGAATGGCGTCGATCAGCAAGTCTTTCAGAGAGACGTTATCAAAGGCTTCACCAAGGATGTCGAACACCTTACCACCCAAGGCTTTTTTTTCTATTTCCAGCTTATCAAACAGCTTTTGGAACACTTCCCCTTCACGGGTTTCATTGGCCACGATATTCCACAGGTGGCATACCTCTTTTTGGCCGATCCGGTGAATACGGCCAAAGCGCTGTTCGAGGCGGTTCGGGTTCCAGGGCAGGTCGTAGTTGACCATCAGGTTGGCGTTTTGCAGGTTGACGCCTTCCCCGGCCGCATCGGTCGCAATCAACACCAAGACGGTGGGATCACTGCGGAACTCGCTCTGGATCTTGCGGCGCTCATCCCGATTGGTGCCGCCGTAGATGACCCTGACTGCTTTGGGCTGACCCAGCAGATCACTGACACGTTGGCGTAGGTAATTCAGAGTGTCTTTATGCTCGGTGAAGATAATCAGTTTGCGACGACTGCCGTCGCGGTTCTTCATCTCGGGGGAGTCTTGCAGCAGTGATGAAAGCTGTTCCCACTTTTTGTCATTGCCAGACTGCACCAGCGTCAGCGCCTGCTGCTCAAGGTCTTTGAGTGAGTGGATCTCGGCGTCCAGCTCAATGATGGTTTCTGCTGCGGTGGCCTGATCTGCCACCTGTTCGGCATAGAGTTCGTACTCTTCGGCACTGAGATCTTCATCCAGCTCATCCCAGTTATCAGGCAGATCGATCTGTTTGGTGATGGTGTAAGTGCCGAGTGTTTCAGCAACACCCGCTTGTTTAGCCTTCTGGCCACGGGCTAGCAGCTTCATCTCAGCAAGTTTGTCTTGCAGTCGATTACGTCGGCGCTTCAGCGATTGATAGATTGCCTCCGGGCTGGAAGCCAAACGCCGTTGTAGCTGGGTTAATGCAAAACCCACTGTGGTTTTTTTCTTGTTATCGAGCTTGTCGGCCCGATTCATCTCTTCCCTGACGTACGTCGTTACCTGCTCATAAAGGCTGGCTTCAAGGGGGGAGAGATCATAGTTGGCCGTGTAGGCGCGGCGCTCAGGAAACAGGGGAGTGCCGTCGAAGGTGAGCAGCTCTTCTTTAACCATCCTGCGCATCATGTCGGTGATATCGACCTTGTGGGCGCCTTCGCGGAACTTGCCATAGAAGCGGTCGCTGTCGAGCAGTGACATCCAGACTTGGAAGTCTTCCTCTTTGCCATTGTGTGGGGTTGCTGTCATCAGCAGGAAGTGGCGGCAAATAGACCCCAGCAGCTCACCAAGGACGAAGCGCTTGGTTTTGTTGATTTTGCTGCCAAAGTAGTTGGCTGAGAGTTTATGCGCTTCATCGACGATGATTAGATCCCAGTCGGTATTGCGCAGCTTCTCTTGCAGCTCTTCGCTACGAGAGAGTTGGTCCAGTCGGCAGATCAGGCGATCGGTTTCAGAAAAATAGTTACCGGTCGCGCACTGCTCTTGTTTTTCTTTGCTAAAGATCTCAAATTGCAGACCAAATTTTTCAAACAGTTCGTCCTGCCACTGTTCAGTCAACGAGCCCGGCGAGACCACCATGACCCGTCGAGCATCTGCACGAAGCAGCAGTTCAGAGATGAACAAACCCGCCATGATGGTTTTGCCCGCACCTGGGTCATCGGCCAGAACATAACGCAATGGCTGCTTGGGTAGCATGTATTCGTAAACTGCTGAAATCTGGTGCGGTAGTGGGTCAACGTTCGCCATGTTGACCGCCATCATGGGGTCAAACAGTGCAGCCTGCGAGATCCGGTAGGCTTCCAAACCAAGTTTAAAATCTGCCCCTTTTGCATCAAATGACCAAGGACGGCCTACTGTGGCCAGATCCAATGCTATCTCATCGGTTCGGAACAACATTCGCTCAGCTAGATTGCCACTGCTGTCTTTGTAATAGACTGTCAGCGCATGTTCACCAATAGGTTCAACTGTCACAACTCGCACCACTTGCCCTTCGACAATGCCGCGAACCTGAGCATCCTTTTTGATTTCTTCGAGCTTGAGCATATTGTTCCTATCGATGGTCTGGCAGATAACGGGCTGGGGTAGGCAATGTCAGATCTTGGCTGGATCGAGCCCTGCCGCTTTCAAACGTGCAGTGAGGTTACGCATCTTGCTAAATTCGGTGCCAAGACTCTCTTTGAGTTCCACTTTTTCGCAAAACTCTTTAGCCGTCACGTGCTTGAGTTCGTCGGCATACTTGAGCATTTGCAGGTGCATTTCGACCATGTATTGCTTGCGAGGTGCAGCTAACAAGGCACTTTTGATCTGCTGGTAGATCTCTTCCTCAGTCACTCAGGGACTCCAAATCGGCAGGGCACAGCTAATTTAGCTAAATTAGCTTGCAGCCCCCTAAATGGCAAGACTGAAAAGTCTCAAATGTGACTTTCAACTCATACAACAGAACGCATTTACAGTGCATTCTCAGGCAAGATGCCCCATCACTCTCCTTCGAGAACCGCAGGCGGCGCACTCTGACCATCACACCTGACTTGCCCCAGGGAGTTGGTGCGACAGATGGTGCCATCGGAGGCGCGCAGGTTGCCGAGGCTATCCTTGCGCCAGGTGACCGTATCGCCGGTACCCGGATTGCTAACGCGCACATTGCCCAGGCTGTCTTTGCGATAGGTGGCGCCTTCGCTGCTGCGGACATTGCCGAGGGAATCTTTACGCCAAGTGGTGCCACTTTGCGAGTCTCTGACGTTACCGAGACTGTCTTTGCGCAGGGTGCCGCTCTTGCCATCGTCACACTGGTAGCGGGTATTGCCGAGGCTGTCTTTACGATAGGTGCAGTCAGCGGCCCCAGCACTCTGGGCCACCAGCAGCAACAATAAGACCGCACTGAACACAGTGCTAGATAAGAGTGACATTTCATGTCCTTGGGGCGGATTTTCAAGTTGGCTCAGTATATGTCGTCTGTATACTCATGCCGATACTGGTTACATTAACATGTCGCATTTTGGAGCACATATGCCCCCTAAGGCTCTCACTTGGGATCAGACCCTGCGCTTTCGACTACTTGAGATCGTGCTGCTATGGGAAGGCCGTCTTACCACCAATCACCTCTGCACCGCCTTCAACATAGGACAGCATCCGCTGCTCTACCCGCTGGTGCTGGCAAACCGGGACGAGTTGGTAGCCAAGGGCTGCATCTTCAAGCTCCGAAGCCCGGATTTGCGTGAGAGTTAAGGGACTTAGAGTGTTCCCAGAATAAAAACATGACTACAGGAAGGCTAGCCCCGTTTGTACCTACTTACTTGCTCAAGAAAGTAGCTGCCCAGTTCACCCTTATGCTGGCTTGCTTCGCTTTCTGCGCTGGCCAAGTGACCGTTGCGCTCCTTCCATACGGCATATGCGGCAGCCTTCTCGACCTCGACCCGTTCTTGCTGCTCTTTCGGTAGGGCACACAGATTGTGACCCATACTGACCTCTTTGTTATTTATTGGTGCCATGGTACGCCATCAGTGATATGCGGGACTTGCGCTGGTTCAAAGGTGGTGCGCTATAATACCTGTATATAAATACAGGTGTTGTTGCCATGAAGCTGTTAACCCCAGACCCATCACCCGCCGAGGTGACCATCCCGCTGTTCTTGCATCGCGCCTCTTGTGGCTTTCCCAGCCCAGCCAGCGACTATCTGGAAGGGAAGTTGGACCTCAACACCCACTGCGTGTCGCACCCTGCAGCAACCTTCTATCTGCGTGCCGAGGGGGAAAGCATGACCGGGGTCGGCATCTTTCCCGGTGACTTGCTGGTGGTCGATAAGAGCCTCACCCCACGCCATGGTGATGTGGTAATTGCACTGCTTGACGGCGGCTTCACGGTAAAGACCTTGCAGCTCAAGCCTAGGCTGCGGCTGTTGCCAGCCAATCCGGCGTTCGCGCCTATCGACCCTTGTATGAGTCTCTCCCTGGAGTTGTTCGGAGTGGTCACCCATGTGATTGGCAATCTGAGGCAGCGTGATGGCTATAGCGCTCGTTGATGTAAACAACTTCTACGCCAGCTGTGAGCGGTTGTTTCGCCCTGAGCTGCGTGGCCGCCCGATCGTGGTGCTCTCCAACAACGATGGATGCGTGGTGTCGCGCAGCCCCGAAGCCAAGGCGATGGGTATCAAGATGGCCGGGCCCTACTTCAAGATCCGCGAGCAGTTCGAGGCGCATGGCGGTGTGGCATTCAGCTCCAACTACGCGCTCTATGGAGACATGTCTGGCAGGGTGATGAGCACGTTGGAGACCATGGCCCCCGAGCTGGAGGTCTACTCTATCGATGAAGCATTCCTGTCACTGTCGGAGTCGTTTGCCGGGGACCTCATAGCCTATGGGCAACAGATCCGGCAGCGAGTGTGGCAGTGGACCGGCCTAACGGTAGGGGTTGGGATCGGCCCCACCAAGACCCTTGCTAAGCTGGCCAACTATGCAGCCAAAAAATGGCCTGCCACAGGCGGCGTCGTGGATTTGCGTGACGAGCTGCGCCGCGCACGGCTGATGGCTATCACCCCGGTGGACGAGGTGTGGGGCATAGGACGGCGCTTGGGAGCCAAGTTGGTGGCACAAGGCATCAACACCGTTGCTGACCTGGTGGCTAGCGACGCCAAAGGGTTACGCGCCCAATACGGCGTGGTGGTCGAGCGAATCGTACAGGAGCTGCGTGGCCTGCCTTGCGCAGAGCTGACCGTTGAACCGGCGGCGAAGCAGCAGATCCTCTCGAGCCGTTCCTTTGGTGAGCGCGTGACTGACCGTGGAGAAATGGCCCAAGCGTTGTCAGGCTTTATGGCTCGCGCAGCCGAGAAGTTGCGGGCCGAGGGGATGTGTTGCCAACGGGTGCACCTGTTCGTGCGAACCAGCCCCTTTGACGAACGAGCTCCTTACTACAGTGAGCAGGCTGGCGTCCGACTGGTCTGCCCTAGCGATGATACCCGGTTGCTGCTGCAGCAAGTGAACGTGCTGCTACCGCAGATTTGGCGCGACGGTTACCGCTATCAGAAGGGGGGCGTCATGCTGAGTGAGTTCACCCCCAAGGGGCAACAACAGGCAGATCTGTTTGCCCCGTCCTCCGCTCAATCGGACGCGCTGATGGCAGTGATGGACCAGATCAAAGCCAAGGGATTGGGGCGAGTAGGCTTTGCCAGCCAAGGTACGGGGTCGCCTGAGTGGATGATGCGACAAGAGCTCCTGAGCCCCTGTTACACCACCCGCTGGGAGGACCTGCCGGTGGCCAGGTAAGTGGATACAGTAATGTGCCTACCGTTTGCTAGATGTGGTACCCCACGTGGTACCCCAATACGAGGTTTTAGGATGATTTCTCAAGATCGACAAGTCGCGGCAGCAGACCGCGAGGATAGGCGCATCTCCTCCCCTCTGATAATCTGCCGTGGCCACGGTAGCCAACTATCCCGTTTTCATTTGGAGTTTTCATGTCACTGACCAAGAGTAAAACCTCGGCCAAGCGAAAAAAAGCCGAGCCGCGCCACGAGAGTCCGGCCCTTGCCTATTTTCATCGCCAGTGGCAGGCCATCGAAAAGCTGCAGGCCAAGCTGGCCAAACAGGAGCAAGAGGGGGCGGATATCTATCAGCGCTTTGTCAGCGACATTGAGCCTCTGGAGCGTGAGCAGTGTGGGCTGATTTTTCAGCTTTGCCAGCGGCTGGCCGGTTTCACCGCCCGCAAAAGTTTTACCCAGTGGCAGCGCGAGATGCTCCATGGCTGGATTGATGAATTGATGGGGTATCTTGAATCCAACCCGTTTCGGGGGGAGCTGGATCTGGAGTCACTCTATATGGCGGTGCAAGCGGGCAGCGTCAGCCAGCTCGATGATGATCAGCTCGAGGCGAGCTGCGATTTTATCACTGACATGCTGCAAGAGGCGTTTGGCGAGAGCCCCGATGATATCGAGCTGCTGCGCGAGATGGTCAGAAATCCCGAGAAGCTGCGCGACTATATGCAAGCCCAGGCCCAAAAACAGGGCGGTGATGAGCATGAGTGGGACGACGACGCGCCGGACTGTGGCGATGACCCCTTTGCCAATGACGAGGCTTTCGCACGTTGGCAGGATCATCATGACATGGCCGATCCGGATGAGGTTGCCAGGGTTGAGCAACTGCTCGATAACTCAAGCCTTAAGCAGCTCTATCGCAAGCTGGCTATGACGCTGCACCCGGATCGGGAGCAAGACCCGGTCAAGCGTGAAGAGAAGAGCCGCCTGATGGGCGAGCTCAGCCATGCGTGGGAAACGCGGGATATGTTTACTCTGTTGCACCTGGCTCACACCCATCTGCCCGAGGCAGACAAGCTGCTGAGTGAAGAGAATCTGGTGGCCATCAATCCGGCGCTCTGGCAGAAAAAACGTGAGCTCGAGATCTGCTTTTATAGTGGCCCGGAGGGAGTGCAAGGGGTTATCTTGCACAAGTTTAAACAGCGCTCGAAGAAGAAGACCGATCTCGCGTTCGAGGAGCATCAGCACTATCTACAGCGGGATATCAAGCAGTTGCATGGACAACTGGCGACCATCACCACCCTTGCAACCCTCAAACCCTATCTGGCCGAGCGCTGGGACGCACGTCAGCACGCCATCTGGGATGAAGAGCCGGACTTTGATGAGATCTTCTTTCGATAACACTTTTTTCGAAAACACATTTTTTGAAAACACCTATTTCGAAAACAAGAGAGAGCCAATGGCTCTCTCTTGTTTTGGGTAGCTTGAAGGATGTCGTGGCAATGAGACATCCAGATGAGTGCTATCGAGGCGCTGGACAGCCAAGGGCGCATGGAACACCAGCACAAGCTGACTGACCGAGTGAAAGGTGTTAGCGCCTTATTTATTCTCGGCCTGATACTGCACACCGCTCGCCGACATGGTAATGGCCGGTAGCTTTTGACGAACCGCCTCCCAAAAGCTGCTCTTGCGTTTGTGCTGCTGATAAAGCTGATTCAGATACTCCTGTGGCGAACAGAGAGGTCTCTCTCCATCCTCTTGTTCTACCTTTAAGGCCGCCTGATAATCCAGGCTCTTTTTCAGATCCGAGGCTGCCCCCGTGTAGTAGGTGCTCTTGCCCTGATTAACGACATTGGCCACCAATTGACGACGTAGCCGCACTGCCACCACGATAAATCCCTGCTGATAGAGGCGGCTCGACCAGGTTCGTACGGTTGAACCAGCAAGGAGTGAGAGATCCTCCTGCAAGTCTGCATCTGTACATTGCTCAAGCCGTTGTGCCAGTTGTGGCCATGCATCAACCTCCTCCAACAGCAACAAGACCTCGCGTAGCCCCCATGATTCGGCAATGGCAACAAACTGGCCTAATGCTACTTCTCTAGGCTCATCTCCACTTTGGCAATAACTCGCAAAAAACGAGTTTGCCCGTGTGCTAGCAAACGCGCGTAATGCCTGAGCATGAGCGTCAGCTCGGCGTCCCTCTTCCAGATAGGCCCGGATCAACACTTGATGCCACAGGTTCAATTGGCGGTGGCGCTGCAACAGAGCCGAGTCCATTGCCTCTAATACCGCGATGGCTTGATCGGCGCGTAATTCGTCGGTCAGCAGTCTGGCATAGTCAATCTGCTGACGGGGGTGGCTAAAGAGACCAGCCTGTTGCACCGAGTCAAAGAATGCAATATCACGCAACTCAAAGCTCAACCCCAACGCCTCTGGCAATAGACCTGCCGCCGCATAGTTATCGCGCAAGGCTCGCATCACTGGGGAGCCGAGCACATCACGGTAATCAAACAGGCAAGTAATGCTGATCGATGGATCAATGTCTGACAATCCGTCACGTAATCGACGAGCCAGCACCTCTGGGGGGACAGACTCTCGTTGAGCAGCGATCGCCATCAACCACTGTTCGACCAGCGCAAGATGGTAGTCCTCCCAGCTGCCACTGGATGTATCCATCTTTTCATACAAGGCTCTGGCATTCGCCAGCAACTCGAGGGCGAAGAGTTCTCCCTCCCTTGGAGAGGCGACGATCCCCTTGGCCAGCAACGGAATAAACTGATTTTGCAAGGTATCGAAGAAGGCATCCACCTCCTTATAATCCCAGGAAGGGGGGCGACGAGTGAGCTTGCTATACTCTTTTTTTGCCAATGCCAATAAGGCATCCTCAGCAGTAAGGTACTGGTTAATCAGGTGCTTTTTTGCGAGGGGAAGATGCGTTGCCAGGTCAAGCACGATAGCCAACAGCTCGGCTTGGCTTTTGCTTTCCAGTTTACTCAATTGCGCTTTGGTTAATATTCGTGCCATCAGCTGAACTACCCATTATCAGGTCTATCTAATCGAACATTGTGCCTGAGACCGATATAGATGCCTATCCATTGGAGCGACATCCCCCGGATGACAGAGACCATAAAGAACACATGGTTAAGAAACCATGTCTACGTCGCTGGAGGCGCTCAGCAATGAACACCTGCAAGAGCAAGCCACCAAGGCCCGATTTGCTGCTCGTATCCTTCATGCCCACTTTCTGGCACAACGTAGCGAACACCAGTGGTGGTACCCATCAAGATTGGCCGCAACGAGCCGTGTCCCTTTGGCTGCGGCTAGAAGTACAAGCAGTGCTGTTTGCACTGACCAACACAATAGATAGCAAGAGAGGGCCATTGGCCCTCTCTTGCTTTGGTTAAACTGAAAGGAGTAACGACGATGACCTGTCCAAAGAAATGCTATCGAGGAGCAGGACAGCCAACACCTAATGGCATACTCACTGGCATACCAAAAATCTCAGATACAAAAAAGCCCAACCGAATCAATCAGTTGGGCTATATATATGGCGGAGGAGGTGGGATTTGAACCCACGGATGGTCGCCCATCGCCGGTTTTCAAGACCGGTGCATTCAGCCGCTCTGCCACCCCTCCGCAGCAGTGCGACGCATATTACCCATGCCCCCAGCCCTTGTAAATCCCCACTCCGTTTGTTTGCCCATTTATTGGGCTATCTGGCGCACAAAACCGGCAAAACCGCTACAAACCGTGCTTTTTCAAGCGTATGGCTTGACTTGAAAACAGACTCACCCACTATAGGGGCCACTACCACATCCCCAGCAAGATGGACTTATGAGAATCAAACATGCCCTGTTCGCCGCCCTGACCGGCGCGACCCTGCTTGCGGCGCCCGTGCAGGCGAGCGAGCTGACCAAGAGCGATGTCGAGCAGATCGTGCGCGACTATCTGGTCAAGAATCCGGAGATCCTGGTCGAGATGTCCAACGCCCTGCGTGCCAAGCAGGAGAGCCAGCAGGCCGAGAACGACAAGACGCTGATAGAAGCCCATGCCAAGCAGCTCTTCGCCAACCAGGATCCCGAGAGCGGCAATCCCAAGGGCAGCCTGACGGTGGTGGAGTTCTTCGACTACAACTGCGGCTACTGCAAGCGCGCTCATCCTCTCATTCAGCAACTGCTCTCTGAGGACAAGGAGATCCGCTACATCTACAAGCAGTTCCCCATCCTGAGCGAAACCTCCTACTACGCCGCCCGCGCGGCGCTGGCGGTGAAGCTCGGCCAGCCCGACAAATACCAGACCTTCCACGACAAGCTGTACGCCCATCAGGGGCCCCTCTCCGACGAAGCCCAGGTGAAAGACATCGCCAGAGCCGCCGGCGTGGACTGGAGCAAGGTCGAGGCGAAGATCAAGGACGGCAGCATCGATCAGAATCTGGGTACCAACCGGGCGCTGGCCGAAGCCATGGCTATTTCCGGCACCCCGGCCTTCATCATCGGCGATCAGATCCTGCGCGGCGCACCGCGGGATCTGGCCAGCCTCAAGGCCATCATCAAGGATGTCCGCGCCGGCAAGAGCATTCAGTAACCCGCGCGTTGTGCATGAAAAAACGCCCCGGCATGCCGGGGCGTTTTGCTATTCATGCTGCAAACCATCAGGTCTGATGGGCCGTCGCGAGAAGCTGTCAGCAAGGCGAAGAGCAGCGCAGGGACCCGAGTTTATATGAATAAATGAGGTTCCTGAGCAGCGCATGACCCTTGATCACGGCTTCGCAGCAGGGCCATAACCGTTCGGGTTCTGGCTTTGCCAGCGCCAGGTATCCACCATCATCTGCTCCAGACCCCGCTCAGCCTGCCAGCCCAGCTCGTCACGGGCCAGGGCCGGTTCAGCCCAGCACTCGGCAATGTCGCCGGGGCGACGGGGCTTGATCTGGTAGGGAATGGCACGGCCACTGGCTGCCTCGAACGCCTTGACCATCTCCAGCACGGAATAGCCCTGACCGGTGCCAAGGTTATAGGTGAAGACGCCGGTATCACTCTTGATGCGGGCCAACGCTTTGAGGTGACCGATGGCGAGATCCACCACGTGGATATAGTCGCGCACCCCGGTGCCGTCTGGGGTCGGATAGTCGTTGCCAAAGACCCCCAGCTCCTTGAGCTTGCCCACGCCGACCTGACTGATGTAAGGCAGCAGGTTGTTGGGGATGCCGTTGGGATCTTCACCGATGAGGCCGCTCTCGTGAGCCCCCACCGGGTTGAAGTAGCGCAGCAGCACGATGGCCCAGCGAGGATCGGATTTGGAGAGGTCACGCAGGATCTCTTCAACCATCAGCTTGGAGCGGCCATAGGGGTTGGTGGCGCTGGTGGGGAAATCTTCCCGCAGGGGTACCGAGGCCGGATCCCCATAGACGGTGGCCGAGGAGCTGAACACCAGCCGGAACACGCCGGCCCTGGCCATCTCTTCGCACAGCACCAGGGTGCCGGTCACGTTGTTCTGATAGTAGGTGAGCGGGATCTGGCCGGATTCCCCCACCGCCTTGAGGCCGGCGAAGTGGATCACGGATGCTATCCTGTGTTCGGCAAACAGCCGTTGCAGGCAGGCTCTGTCCAGAATGTCCCCTTCCACGAAGGTGACCGGCTTGCCGGTGATCCGCTCGACCCGCTTGAGAGACTCGGGGGAAGCATTGGAGAGGTTGTCCAGTACTACGACCTGCTGCCCGGTACCAAGCAGCTCGACCAGGGTGTGGGAACCGATGTAACCGGCTCCCCCCGTCACCAGAATTGTCATTTTTTATCCCGTACTTTGCTGAAACTGGGGTTGAGTCTACCCGCACGACCCGCCCGAGAAAAGCTCGGGATACCAATGACGCCCGTCAATACTCCAGGCTCACATCCCCTCTGGCGGTGCAGGAACAGGCCAGCGCCACCCCGTTCTCGAGGTCCTGCGCGCTCAGGGTCATCACGCTCTGGCGCTCGATTTCGCCTTCCGTGGTGCAGCGACAGGCGCCGCACACCCCGGCGCGGCAAGCGGCCATCATGGTCTCCCCCGCCCCCTCCAGTGCCGCCAGCAGGGTCTGGCCAGGCAGTATCTTCACTTTCTTGCCGCTCTTTTTGAGGGTCAGCCAGAAGTGGTCGCTATCGGCCGCAACTGGCGCCGCACTCGATGTTCCAGCAGGCAGGCCGAACGACTCCTGGTGCAACTGCTCGGGGGGCAGCCCGAGCCCGGCCAGCATCTCGCTCACCACCGCCATATAGGGGGCTGGCCCGCACAGATAGACATGGCGGCTCAAGAGATCCGGCGCCAATTCCTTGAGCATCCCCGGTGTGAGCCGGCCAACCCAGGGATGAGCCGTTGGCGCCTCTTCCCCAACTTTCTCCAGCACTAAAGCATGGCGCACACCGGCATGAGCCTCGGCCAGTGAAGCCAGTTCCCTTGCGAAGATCACATCCCCGGGGGTTCTGGCGCTGTGAATAAAGCGGATATCGGCGTCCGGTCGCTTGGCGAGCTCGTCCCGCAGCATGGCCCACATGGGGGTGATGCCGGAGCCGGCGCTGAGCAGCAGCGGCCGCTCGCAGGGGAGCGCGGTCAGGTGGAAATCGCCGAAGGGGCCGTCTACCCGGATCTCGTCCCCCACTTGCAGGCTCTGGTGCAGATGGTGAGAGACCAGCCCCACATCCTTGATGGTGACCTGCCAGAAAGGATCCTGCGGGCTGGAGGAGAGGGTGTAGGCGCGGCAGTGGGGCTGGCCGTCAATCATCGTGTGCAGGGTGACGCACTGGCCAGCCAGCACGGAGGGCAGGTCGCCAGCCAGGGGTTCAAATTGCCAGCTCGCCACGTCGTGGGTCTCTGCCCGGCGGGCTATACAGCGCAGGCTCAAAGAGGTGGAGGTCATCGCAAGGCTCCTCTTGCTCGGAAATAGCGTTGAAAAAAGGCGAGCCATCAGGCTCGCCAAAGGCTTACAACATGCTGAGCGTGTAAGGCTGTATCTTTGCTCAGGCCGCCAGGATCTCGGCGAGATCCGCGTCTGCCGTGGTGGTTCCTTTCAGGCCGAACTGCTCCTCCAGCACCTTGAGCAGGGCCGGGGTGAGGAAGGCCGGGGCGGTCGGGCCGGTGCGGATGTCCTTCACGCCGAGCGCCAGCAGGGTGAGCAAAATGACGATGGCTTTTTGCTCGAACCAGGAGAGCACCAGGGTCAGGGGCAGATCGTTGACGCCGCACTCGAACGCGTCGGCGAGCGCCAGGGCCAGCTGGATGGCGGAGTAGGCATCATTGCACTGACCCACGTCCAGCAGGCGCGGAATACCGCCGATGTCGCCGAAATCGAGCTTGTTGAACTTGTACTTGCCGCAGCCCAGGGTCAGCAGCAGGCTGTCCTGCGGGATCGCCTTGGCAAACTCGGTGTAGTAGGCGCGCTCGGCACGGTCACCGTCACATCCCCCCACCAGGAAGAAGTGGCTGATTTCGCCAGCCTTGACCTTGTCGATCACTGCGGGAGCGGCCTGCATCAGGGCGTTGCGGGCAAAACCGATGGTGATGAAGTGCTCGAGCTCAACGTGCTTGAAGCCTTCCAGCGCTTGTGCCTTGGCGATAACGGCAGAGAAATCTTCCCCTTCCAGATGAGTCACGCCCGGCCAGCCGACGATGGAGCGAGTGAAGATGCGATCCGAGTAGTTGCCCACGTTCGGGTCGATGATGCAGTTGGAGGTCATCACCACGGCGCCCGGGAAGTTGGCAAACTCCTTCTGCTGGTTCTGCCAGGCAGAGCCGTAGTTGCCCACCAGGTGCGGGTACTGCTTGAAGAAGGGGTAGGCCAGCGCCGGCAGCATCTCGCCATGGGTGTAGACGTTGATGCCAGTGCCCCTGGTCTGCTCCAGGATGAGCTTGAGATCCACCATGTCGTGGCCGGAGACCAGAATGCACTTGCCCGGTACCGGAGTGACGCGTACCTGGGTCGGCTCGGGGTGGCCGAAGGCGGTGGTTTCACCGAGATCCAGCATCTCCATGATCTTGAAGTTCAGCAGGCCAATCTCCATGGCGCACTTGAACAGGGGATCCAGATCGCAGGGATCCGTGCCGAGCCAGCTCATGATGCGATGGAATTCGGCGGCTACCCCCGCATCCTGCTGATCCAGCACCCGGGCGTGTTCCATGTAGGCGGCGGCACCCTTGAGGCCATAGAGGCAGAGCAGGCGCAGCCCCATGATGTCTTCGTTGACGTCGTTCTTGCCCCGGTTGACCGCGGTCTGCGGCGCCTGGGCAAGCTGGGCCAGCAGATCGGCACCCGGCTCGAAGCTGGCCGCGGCGGGCAGTGTGTCGGCCTGCACCGCCAGCGGTGCCAGCTTGGCGGCCAGTTGCTGGCGATAGGCCAGCGCCTGGTTGACGTAGGCGACGATGCGAGCGGAGTCGAAGTTGACGTTGGTGAGGGTGGCAAAGAACGCCTTGGGCACGAAAGCGTCTATTTCGCTGTCGACGATGCCGTGCTCGCGGGCCGCCAGGGCCCAGGCGCTGAGCCCTTGCAGGGTATAGATCAGCACATCTTGCAGGTCGGAAGTTTCCGCCGTCTTGCCGCACATGCCTTGTGCATAGGCGCAGCCATTGCCTGCCGGGGTACGAATAGTCTGTTCACATTGCACACAAAACATCATGTCTCTCCTAATTGGACATTTCAGTTATCTGTTTTGTGGCGATTCTATTCCCCTCTTGGAAAACTTAATAGGCATTCAATTTACCAATTAACATTTCATTGATGCAGATCAAATAGAAAAAAGCCGCCCAAATCGGGCGGCAAGCGGGTGGGAAATCAAGGAGAGACAACTCGGGTTTGCAACAACAGGGGCAATGATACGGGCCGGAGCATGGGCAGCCGGCCCCAGGTTCATCAGGCCAGATAGGCGCGCAGCATCCAGACCAGTTTCTCCTGCTGCTGCACATAGTCGGAGAGGATGGATGCAGTCCCTTCATCACCGGCATCGGCGGCCTGACCCAGGATGCGGCGCTGGGCAACCAGCAGTTCGCGGAAGCTCGCCAGCAGGGATTCCACGCAGGCACGACCGTCATGCAGCCCCTTCTGCTCGGGGATGGCGGACACCTGGATGTAGTCGCTGAAGCTGTGCAGGGGCACGCCATCCAGGGTCAGAATGCGTTCGGCCAGGGCATCGACTTTCAGCAGCAGGTCGTTGTAGATCTCTTCGAATTTCAGGTGCAGCTCGAAGAACTGGTTGCCGCGGATGTTCCAGTGGAAGCCACGGACGTTCATGTAGAGGATCTGGTAGCTGGCCAGCAGCTTGTTGAGCTCGGCGGCCAGGGCTTGTGATTGAACGGTATCAAGACCAATGGGGCTCTTCATGATTCACCTCCAGGTGGTAAGCATTATCGGGAACGGAGTCAGCTTATCCAGAAGCAGACTCAAAGGACAATCGTCTGTGCCTTGCCGATCCATAGCCAATAGCTATTGTCGGCAAAAAATGCACCGGCTTTCATTGTTCAAGCCGTTCGATATAGAGGATCACCTCGCCGAGGTGAATGCCGAACTTGCTGATCTTCGCGCGGTTGATCAGGCGATCGTCGTCCAGCAGATACATCCAGTCATCAAAGCTCACCCTCACCACGCTCTCATCCGGCAGTGCCAGATCGAGTTGATAACGCCAATTGAGGGCAAAGCCCTCTGTCTTGCCTACCGCCTCCCCCACCACGTCTGAAGCCGTGCCGCGCCAGTGGCCATCCGCCCCCTTGCTCAAAAACCAGGTGCGGGTCTGCCGACGGCCATCATCGAAGTAGAACTGCTCGAACAGCTCCCCCTTGCCCTCTCGCCAGTGCCCCTGCATCTCGACCCGAAAGCGACTGGTCACTTCGCCGCTGCGGTCCGTCACCAGGCCGTGGGCCACCAGCTTGCCATTGAAGAAACGGGCGAGATCCCAGCCCGGCTGGGAGCCGCGATAATCGTCAAGACCCGCGCCGCAACCAGAGAGCCACAGCAGGGGCAGCAACCAGGCAAGACGCCACCAGGAAGAGAACTTCATGGAATACTCCATCAGGATTGGCCGCGCAGGCGGCGGGTCAGAGCGGGATCCCGGCTGTCGTCAGTCAGCCAGATGGCAAGAAACGCGGGGGCGAAGGCGGGATCATCAAGAGAGCCAAGGAGGCGATCTCGCAACCAGAAGTGGCCCGTGCCTTGCTCGTCCACATAAAAAACCAGCTTGTCGCCGGGGACGACATCCGGCCAGAGCGTGGCCAGTCGAGCCAGCCAGCGTTGGCGCTCACTCTCGCTGCCAAGGCCGAGTCGATGCCACTCGGCGGCGGTCGCCTCCAGCAGATCCTGGCGCTCGATGGCCCTCGCGTAGGTAATGCTGAGGGCCTGCGGGTAGCGCCCCGGCTGATAGCGACCGCTCTCGCTGTAGAGGGTGGCGTCATAGAGCTTGAACCAGAGCCAGCGCATCTCCCCCTGTCCCACGGTGCGCAGCCCCTGCCAGGGGGCGGCAACACTCTGGGCGGTCGCAAACAGTGGCAGGCTCAAGGCCGCCAGCAGCAGGCTAGTTCCACCCCATGTGCCAACGGGCGGGATCCTCCAGTTCATGCCAGTCCATCTCCTGTTCCTGCAGGGTGTTGATATCCTGCATCACCACGCTCGCCAGATGCCCCTGGGCATCGCGCTGGCAGGCCACCACCAGGTAGAAACGCTCGGCCAGCTCGCACTGGCCATCCCTGGTCCACTTGGAAAACAACAAGGTGTCGGTCGAAAAGGTGTTCATCTCGTCTCACCCTCCAGCTTGACCGTTACCCACAGGAGTACGGGTAACCACCACATCCAGATCACCGCCAGCAGCACTGCGCTTGTCCAGATGCCCCAGGGTAAGTTTACTGCCCCCATGGCGGCCCCCGCCATATAGGAGGAGGCGCCCCCTACCATGCCGAACAGCCCCTGTTGCCAGCGCGGCAAGGGGCGAAGCCAGCGAAGGCCGTGGGAGAGGGTCAGGGCGAAACCGCACCAGAGCAGCAACAGCCAGAGCGGAAAACCGGACGGAAAGTGAAACAGGCCGAGGCGCCAGAGCAGGATGTCGAGCAGGCAGCCTGCCAGGGCGACCGGGATGAGGCGCCAGTCATGCCCACGGCGGGGGGAGAAGATGAAATGGAGCAGCAGCATCCCGAGCAGCGGGCCCGGTTGCTGCCATGTCACCGCCAGCAACCAGTAGAGGTTGAATCCCAGCAGGTGGGCCCACTGCCACATGATCAGCGACCGTGTGCCGGCAAGTCCCCGGACCAGCCATGGGGCCCCGGCTTGGCGGCCTCCAGTTGCACCAGGCTGATGGCCCGCTCCCAGAATCCCCCTTCACAGTAGGCGAAATAGAAGTGCCAGAGCCGGATGAAATCCTGGCTGTAACCGAGCTTGGGCAGCTCCGGGGCCAGCGCCAGGAAGCGTTCGCACCAGTGGGCCAGGGTACGGGCATAGTGGTGGCCGTGATCGTGCAGCCGTACCAGCTGCATGTCGGTCTCCCGCGCCAGCAGACCCGCCATCTGGGAGACGCAGGGCAGGCAGCCTCCCGGGAAAATGTAGCGCTGGATGAAGTCCACCCCGCGCAGATACTGGGCGTGGCGCTGATCGGCGATGGTGATGGCCTGGATCAGCAGGCGTCCGCCGGGCTTGAGCAGGCGCGACAACTGGCGGAAATAGTCGGGCAGGAAGGCGTGCCCCACCGCCTCGATCATCTCGATGGAGACCAGCTTGTCATAGCGTCCCTCCAGCTTGCGGTAATCCTCCAGCAGCAAGGTGATGCGATCCCCCAGCCCCTCCCGCTCGATCCACGCCTTGGCATAGTCGTGCTGGGCCCGGGAGATGGTAGTGGTGGTGACCCGGCAGCCGTAGTGACGGGCCGCATAGACGGCGAGACCGCCCCAGCCGGTGCCTATCTCCAGCAGGTGGTCGTCCGGCCCAAGCTCAAGCCGCTCACAGATGGTGCGCAGCTTGGCCTGCTGCCCCTCCTCCAGGGTGGCATCCGGGTGGGGATAGATGGCGCTCGAATACTGCATGTGATCGTCGAGAAAGCCCTGATAGAGGGTGTTGCCAAGGTCATAGTGGGCGGCGATGTTGGCGCGCGAACCGGTCAGGGTATTGCGATTGAACCAGTGGCGCACCTTGTTGAACGGGAAGCTGAGCCAGCCGAGGCGCCGTTCCAGGGCGTCGAGCAGCGGCAGATTGCGGGCCAGCAGGCGCACCAGTGCCACCGGCTCCGGGCTGGTCCAGAGACCCTCCACCCAGGTCTCTCCTGCGGCGATGCTGCCCCCCAGCAGCAGGCGGCGATAAAACGCCGGATCCTGCACCACCAGCTCGGCATGCAGGTCGCTGCCCGCCTTGCCGAAGCGGTGGCACTCGCTGCCGTCGTGAAGCACCAGTTGACCCTGCTCAAGGCGCGCCAGCAATTTGAGCAGCAGTTGCTTGGCCCCCTTATCGATGAAAGAGGCAGAGAGGGTTGATTGAGCAAGTTCCATTAGCGGCTCTCCGAATGGGTCAAGAGTGGGGTCGTTCGGTTGGGATGAACCCGCACCATGGGCTGCTGACAACACCAGGAAGCGGAATTAAACGGGTGTGTCGGCGTCATGGGCGGCTCTCCGGATGGGTGAAGACGGGGGTGCGTTTGATAAAAAGGCGCAGGGCCTGCCAGTAGATCCCGAGCAGCACCTTCAGGGTCATCCAGGGCCAGCGAACCAGCAGCGCCGCCAGCCCCTTGCGCGACAGCGGCGCGCGGCGCAGGGCCAGGGTGGCGTCAAACAGCTTGCTCTCACCGGATACGGGGTGGCTCTCGATATGGATCAGCGCCTCCTCTTTCGGCGCCCGGATGCGCCAGTGGTAGCGCATCCCCAGTCCCATGAAGGGGGAGACATGAAAATCCTTGTCATGGGGGGAGAGCGCCGCCAGATCCAGCAGGTAGTAGTGGCGCTCGTTCCAGGGGGTATTGGAGACCTCCGCCAGCAGGTAGCGGGTCTCCCCCGCCCGATCGCAGAAGTAGAAATTGACCGGGCTGAAATAAAACCCGAGGCAGCGCACGTTGCCAAGGAGCAGCACCCGCCCGCCGGGCTCCGCATCCCCCCCAAGGGCCGCCACCTTGTCCCAGACCGCCTGCTTGAGGGGCCCTTCGCTGCCCCGCAGATAGTCCTCGCGGCGAAACGAGAGCAGTCCGGCCCGCTCCACGGCAAACCAGCGCCCCTGCTCAAGCCCGGGCAGTTCGTCCAGATCCAGCCCCAGCATGAAGAGGCTGTATGAAAAAGCGTGGGCCCTGGGGGCGAAGCGGCGATGGCGCACCGAGCCTTGCCAGATGGCGCTGATCCCCTCCCCCATTCCCTCGTCCCCTTGCGTCAAGGCCGCGGCGCCGCTCATAGCTCGGCCCCGAAGCGTCTGGCCACGTCCAGGGCGCTGCGCACCCCGTCCTCGTGAAAACCGTTGTACCAGTAAGCCCCGCAGAAGTGGGTGCGCTGATGGCCACAGATCTCGCCCCGTCGCTGCTGGGCGGCGATGGAGCCCTGATTGAATACCGGATGATGATAGACGAAACGGCGCAACACCTTGCTCTCGTCCACCCGTCCACGGGGATTGAGGCTGACGCAGAAGGGCGCTGGGGAGCTCACCCCCTGCAGGATGTTCATGTTGTAGCTCACCAGGGGGCGCGCCCCGTCATCCTCACCGAGCTGGTAGTTCCAGCTCGCCCACGCCTTGCGGCGCATCGGCAGGCAGGAGGCGTCGGTGTGCAGCCAGACGTCGTTGGCCTGATAGGGCATGTTCCCGAGGATGGCCCTCTCTGCGTCGCTCGCATCCGCCAGCAGGGCCAGGGCCTGATCGCTGTGACAGGCGAAGATCACCTCGTCAAAATGGGCCTCCTGCCCCTGGCTGGTGACCACGACGCCATCCGCCACCCGGCGCACCGCCTCCACCGGGGTAGCGAGGCGGATGCGCGACTGCCAGCCCGCCGTGAGCGGCCCTATGTACTCTCGCGAGCCACCCGGGATCACATACCACTGGGGCCGGTTCGCCACCTCCAGCAGCCCGTGGTTGGCGAAAAACCGCAGGAAGAAGCTCAAGGGGAAGGCACGCATGTCCGCCAGGGTGGAGGACCAGATGGCCGCTCCCATGGGCAGGATGTAGTGGCGGGCGAAATAGTCGCTGAATTTCCCCGCCTGCAGGAAGTCCCCCAGGGTCAGCTCGGGGGTCAGCTCCCGCTGGCGATGCGCGGCCAGCCAGGCCCGCGCCTCCCGGTTGAAGCGCAGTATCTCGGCGACGAAGCGATAGAAGCGCGGGCTCAGCAGATTGCGGCGCCGGGCGAACAGGGTATCGAGGTTGTGACCGTTGTACTCCATCCCCTCGGGACTCTTGACCGAGAAGCTCATCTCGGCGGGTTGGCGCCCCACCCCGATGCGCTCCAGCAATTTGAGGAAGTTGGGATAGGTGCGGTCATTGAAGACGATGAAGCCGGTGTCGATGGCATAGTGGCGCCCAGCCTGTTCCACCTCCACGGTGGCGGTGTGGCCTCCCAGGGTCGGCGCCGCCTCGAACAGGGTGATGTCATGCAGTTTGTGGAGCAGAAAACCGGCGGTGAGACCGGAGATACCGGAGCCGACGATGGCGATCTTTTTCTTCATGAAGGGCGTCCTTTCGAAACGAGTGTGCGGCCAAGGCGCAGCCAGAGCCCCGTCGGCAGGGCGCCGAGCAGGCGCAGCAGCCAGATGAAGCGACGGGGAAAGTGGATCTGGTGGCGACCGGCGGCAAGCCCCGTCATGATGGCGCGGGAAGCCTCTTCCACCGTCACCAGGCAGGGCATGGGAAAATCATTCTTGTCGGTGAGCGGCGTCTGCACGAAGCCCGGGCGGATCAGGGTCACCCCGATGCCCTTGCTGGCCAGATCCAGGCGCAGCGTATCCGCCAGATAATCGAGGGCCGCCTTGGAGGCGCCATAGGCCTCCGCCCGTGGCAGGGGCAGCCAGCTCACCGAGGAGCTGACGATGGCAAGCCGTGCACCCGCCCCCAGCCGCGGCAGCAAGGCGGCCAGGGCGTTGCCGGTGGCAATGAGGTTGGTCTCGATGACCCGGGCAAACAAGGCGCCGTCAAAACCTTCTGCCGGATCCATGTATTCACAGTTGCCCGCATTGAGGATGAGCAGGTCGAGGACGGGCAGGCTTGCGGCCACCCCGGCCATGGCGGCACTGTCTCGCGCATCGAATCGCAAAGGGGTGATCCCCAGGTCGGCCAGTGCCTGCAAGCGCACCTCGTCCCGGCCACAACCCCACACCTGCCAGCCGGCGCGCCGATAATCCAGCGCCAGCTGGCGGCCGATGCCCGAGGTGGCCCCGGTGATCAGCACCCGGCCGCTCATGTCCCCAGCCTCCCCTTGATGGCCCGTACCACGGGCCCCAGCAGCGGCAACTGCTCGTAGAGCATGGCCCCGAGATCGAAGTAGTCCCGGTGCAGGCACACCTTGCCCCAGGAGTCGAACGTCAGCCGGGTGGCACCCTCGACCTTGACAGCCCGGCCACCGGCAATCCTGGGGTGGGAGAAGGTCATGACCCAGGTGAGCCAGGCTTCGTTGCCCGACTGCTGCTGACTCGTTATCTCGAAACTGCACTGGGCAAGGCGCTCATAAAGGGAGGAAAAGTAACGGGTGAGCGCGGCCAGCCCCTCTATCCGGTGCGCAGGATCGATGAAGAGCACCTCATCGGCATAGACCTCCGGCAAGCGGTGCAACTGATGCTTGTCCAGTTGCAGGTAGAGGATGACAAAGCGGGCAAGCGCGTCATTCATGCTAGTTTTTCTCCAGTTCGCGGAACATCTCGATGGCCCTCACCCGTGCAACGGCATGATCCACCATGGGGGCCGGATAATCCTGCCGCCCCTTGAGCCGCAACCAGTCGTGGGGCTCGTGGAGATAGGCAGCAGGCACATCCGCCAGCTCAGTGACCCAGGTACGAATGAACTCCCCTTGTGGATCAAATCGTTGCCCCTGGGTGGTGGGGTTGAAGACCCGGAAATAGGGTGCCGCATCGGCCCCGGTCCCCGCCGCCCACTGCCAGCCGCCATTGTTGGCCGCCAGATCCCCGTCGATGAGCCGACTCATGAAGTAGTCCTCCCCGAGCCGCCAGTGGATGTGGAGATCCTTGGTGAGGAAGCTCGCCACTATCATCCGCAGCCGGTTGTGCATCCAGCCGGTAGCGTTGAGACAGCGCATGGCCGCATCGACCACGGGGTAGCCGGTGCGCCCCTCGCACCAGGCGGCGAAGGCATCCGGATCCCAGCTCCACGGCAGGGCCGCCGTCTCCGGCTTGAAGGGGCGGTTCATGGAGAGGCTCGGGATCAGCACCAGCAAGTGGCGGTAGAACTCGCGCCAGATGAGCTCGTTGAGCCAGACGAAACCGGGTTGGGCCTTCGACTGGGGCCGGTAGCCGAGACGCTGCTGCAGCGCCCCCACGCACTGGCGGGCACTGATGATGCCCGCCGCCAGATAGGGGGAGAGCACGGAGGTGCCCGCCAGCGCCGGAAAGTCCCGGGTCTCGCCGTAGTCGAGCACCGCCTGATCCAGAAAAGCATGCAACCGGCGGCTCGCCTCGGCCTCCCCCACCGGCCAGCGGGTGTCCGCCGTCAGATCCCCCAGCCCGTCGTCCACCCACTCTCGCTCGGCCAGGGGCAGCCACGGTAACGGCTCGCCGCGTGGTGCGGGGGCACGGTGAATGACGAAGCCATCCTCCTCGAGAGCCTTGAGCCAGGCGCGGCTGAAGGGGGTGAAGACCTTGAACATCTCCCCCGACCCGGTCAGTACCCGACCGGGCGGCAGCACGCAGCAGCCGTTGAACCAGTGGCTGGTCAGGCCCTGCTCCCCCAGCGCGGCGCTGACGGCGTGGTCGCGGCGCAGCTCGTCAATCTCGATGGCCTGGTTGGCGTAGAGCTGGCTCACCCCGAGCTCCCGGCAAAGCGCCGTCAGCGCCGTCGGCACCTCGGCAAAGGTCTCGACCCGCAGCAGATGAAGCGGAATGCCGAGGGCCGCCAGCTCTCGGCCCATGGCATCCACCTGTGCCAGCATGAAGCGCTGGCGGACCGGGGCCAGCTTGTGCGTCTGCCACTGGGTCAGCGAGACGATGAAGAGTGCGGCGACCGGTTCATCTCCGGCGCAGGCGTGGCGCAGGGCCGGGTTGTCGGCCAGACGCAGATCGTTGCGAAACCAGACCAGCCTCATGACGGTGTTCTCCCGCCCTTGCCCTTCGCCTTGGCAGTGCGGGGCGTCGCACTGACCTCTGCCAGGGTGGCGTGCCAGTTGCGGGCACGCCGCCACGGCTCATCGTAGAGGCGTCCCAGCTCGCCAAAGAAGCGGGTGCCCGCAGGCCATTCGGCGGCCTGGTCCTGTTTGCCGAGCCCGGCCCCCAGCAGGATCAGCCAGGGGGGTGTGGCGCGCCCCTCCAGCAGGGTGGCATGGCGGGGCTCCACCGCCCCCAGCAGTTGCACCTCATAACCCTGACCGATGAGCTCATACGCAGCCCAGACCAGATCCAGCGGCCCCACCTGCCCCCAGCTTGCCAGGGTGACGGGGATGCCCTTCTCCTGCTCGATGAGGTGGCGGGCGAAGCGGGTATGCAGCCAGCCGAGCCACACCTGTTGCAGCAGCTCGCCATCGGGGCGCTCGCGCCACAGCCCCAGCAGCCGCTCCACCAGGGGCTGCAGCACCCGACTGCGCACCAGCTCGAAGGGGTAGCTCGCCAGCAGATCGCCAAGCTCGGCCTCCGCCTTGCGCTGGTTGAAGGCAAGCAGCGCCTGGCTGAACTGCTCCAGGGTCTGCTGCCAGTGATCGCTCACTGGCGCACTCTGGGGCTCGCTCAGGAGCCCCTTCACCTGACCTATGCTCACCCCCCGCTCCAGCCAGCTCAGGATCTCGCCTATCTGGCGGATATCCTGCTCGCTGTAGAGGCGATGGCCCTTCTCGGTTCGGGCCGGTTGCACCAGCCCGTAGCGGCGCTGCCAGGCGCGCAGGGTGACGGCGTTGACGCCGGTGAGGCGGGAGACCTCGCGAATGGGGTAGACGCCCTCGTCGGGGAGAGGCGCGGCGGCTTGTGATTCATCAGACATGAGAGAGTCCATCAGACGTTGGGAAGAGGCCCCGGTGATCCGCCGGGGCCTGCACAGGGTGTTCAGAGCCCGTAGCGCAGCTTGAGCGTGTCGGGATGAAGGTCGAGGTAGGCCTGATCGGCCAAATCCAGCCACACCTTCACAGCCCGTAACGCAATTTCAGCGTGTCGGGATGGGGATTGAGGTACACCTGCTCGGCGAGATAGGGGTTCGGGTACTCGCGCAGGTAGTGGCGGATCAGGGTAAGGGGCACCAGCAACGGGAAGACCCCGGTGCGGTACTTGTCGATGGTGTCGCACAGCTCCTGCTTCTGGGCCGGGGTCAGCACCCGCTTGAAGTAGCCCTGCAGGTGCATCAGCACATTGGTGTGGCTGCGGCGGTTGGCCCGTAGGGTCAGCGCCGCCATCAACCCCTGGATGTAGCTGTCGGCCACCTCCTGCAAGTTGGCCTTGCCAAGGTTGGCGAGCAGGCGCCCCAGCGCCCGGTAGTGGGTGGTGGCGTGGGAGAGCACCAGGTACTTGTAGCGTGAATGGAAGCGGATCAGGGCTGAGGCGGTGATCCCCCGGGCGCAGAGCTGCTGCCAGTCGTGGTAGGCGAAGACCCGCAGCACGAAGTTCTCCCGCAGGATGGGGTCGCACAGGCGGCCATCTTCCTCCACCGGCAGCAGGGGGTTGGCCTCCATCAGCGCCTTGGCAAAGAGGCCGACCCCCTCCTTGGCGCTCCCCTCGTTGTTGGCGCCATAGATACGCACCCGCTCCATGCCGCAGCTGGGGGACTTGGCGCAGAGGATGTAGCCGGAGAGGAAGTCGAGCTGGCGTGCCTTCTGCTCGCTGAAGGCAATCAGCTTGTCGGTAACGTCGAAGCTGCCGTTGCTTGCCTCGGCCCGCACCTCGCCCTGGCGTTTCACCAGCCGGATGGCGGCGCGGGGTGCGCCCAGGCCAATGGCCATCTCGGGGCAGACGGGGTGATAGTCGAAATGGGCGCCCAGATCCCTTTCGCAGAAACTGGATCGTTTGTGGCCCCCGTCGAAGCGCACTTCCTGACCGAGCAGACAGGCACTGATACCGACCTTGATCTTGTACATGATGAAGCCCCTTGTATAAGCCTTGAGTAAGTTATAGCAGTTATACAAAAGATTGGAAGCTGTATAACTATTGCGAACTGATACGGCCAGGGGGCGGCGGGCGGATCAGCCCCCATAAAAAAAACCCATGACCGAAGTCATGGGTAAAGGTGAAGACCCTGCAGGAAGGATGATCAGAAGCTGTATTTCACACCCAGGCTGGAGATGGAGCCTTTTTGCAGATCCCAGTTGCGATAGGTGTAGTCGGCGGTGAGGGCCAGGTTCTGGGTCAGCTTGTACGCCGCCCCCGCCTTGAAGTCGTGCATGTCGTCGGTCATGTTGGCGTAGCGATAGCCGGTGGAGAGCTCGACGGCGCCGATGTCGTAGCGCAGGCCCACTTCTCCGTAGAGGCTGCCGCTCTTCTTGCGGGCCAGGGTATCCCAACCGGAGTGGTTCACGTCGGAGGCCAGCTCCCGTTCCAGGCTGTAGCCCATCAGGCCGGTTTCACCGTAGAGGTTCAGGCCGGTGCTGAGGGGGGTGTAGACACCCATCCCCAGGCTGGAGATGGCCATGCTGTCGTTGCCGCTGCTGCGGGAGGTGTATTCGCTGCCGATCCGGCCGTAGACATTGCTGGTGAAGCTCTTGGAGAGATCCAGGCTCAGGCCGCCGAAGTCGCGGTTCTCCCCATCCTTGCCACCGATGTAGTCAGACTTGGTGTGGGCCCAGGTGGCAGAGCCCTTGGCATAGCTGAAGGCATCTTGCGCCAGGACGGAGGTGGAAGAGAGACCGGCCAGAACCAGAACAGACAGTGCGATCTTTTGCATTTTGTTGACTCCATGGGTTGAGTTAGGCGGACCTAACTGGAATGGAGCCATTGTGACGGGCAAAGGGGGCAACGCCGAGGAGCAAGCTGTTGCCAAACCATGTCAGATGTAAGCGGATATTGCTGGCGGTTACCGGTGCAACACTCTGCGGGGGAGCGAGGGCTCCCCCGCTGTCATCCTAGCGGAACTCCACCTCGTCGATCTGCACCCGCACCAGCGGCTTGCCGATGAGGCCGGCGGGTCGTGCCAGCTCGATGGCCCGGGAGGCGCGTGCCTCCCCCTTGCGCAGGTAGGAGTCAGGCAGGCGGTTCTCCCCGACCCAGAAGCGCACGGGCTCGCTCGAGAGCTGCACCCCGTCGGCGCTGAACAGGGTCAGGCTGCCGTTGACGCGCACCACGTTGCGACTGCCGGTGTTGCTCACCACGAACTGCAGGCTGAGGGGATCGTCCCCCGCGACCTGGTCCAGCTTCACCGTGATGCCGTCCCGGGTCGCCTGGGAGAGCAAGTCGGGATGGGCCATGGCCTGCTCGGTCAGCACCGGGGCCGCGACACTCGCCGTCACTGCCTGACCGGCTACCGTGGCTGCCGGCTTGACCAGCAGGTATTCCCAGGTGAAATCGTCATTGAGTTGCACCTGGCGACCATCCGGCAAGGTGATCTGGTGCAGGGGAGCCGCCTCGGCCAGCAGAGGGCACAGACAGAGGGCGACCAGCAGTCGGGAGAGGGGTTTCATGGGCAGGCACTCGATAAAGGATGCGAAGGGGGCAGTATAAAGAGTCGTGCCCTCCTTGCCTATGACCCCCCTCACGTTACGCCCCGGCTCAGATGACCAGGGGGTGGGGATCCTCCAGCGTGGCCAGATCCAGGGTCACCAGATCGAACTGGGCACTCCTGAGGGCCTTCTGGATGGTGGGCTGCATGTCGAACACCAGGGCCCGCAGCCGTTCGGGCACCCGGATCCTCGCAAGGGTGGTGACCCTGTCACCCAGGGTATGGAAGAAGACCTGGGCGCCCCCCAGCCCCATGTCCACCAGCATCTGCTCGGCCATGTCGACCATCCGCAGGTGCCGCCTGTCCAGGGAAGTCATATCGACAAACCGCCGGCTCAGGCAGGCCTCCCCCACGTCTCCCCAGAGCGCCAGTTGCCGCTGGTGAAAGCCGTAGCGAAAATCCCGGTTGGTCATCCCCTGCTCGGCAAAGATCCAGAGGGTGTTGGCGGGCAGGCTGTGGAATCGGCGCAGGTACTCCCGCTTCTCCTCCACCGAGGCCGACATCAGCAGCGGCGGGCCCTCTTCATGTTCGAGCTGCTGGCAGAGGTAGCGCACCGGGTCGGTCACCTCGGCGAGGTGGCCCAGGTGGGCGCTGAAGATCATCTCGTCGGTCTTGAGCACCTGATGGGGGATGCCGTAGTGCCGGCAGTAGCGCTGTGCCCTGGCCACCGACTGGCGGCTGAGGGTGGGGTTGTCCAGGGTGATGGCGCGAAATCGCACCCCGCTGGCCCGGCACAGATCCATGCTGTAGCAAGATTCCAGTCGGCCGGAGAAGGAGACAAGCAGTTCGCTGTAACCGGCCAGGGTGTTGATGAGCCTCTGTTCCCTGGCTTGAAAGGTCTGATCGTATCCCCGATGCAGCGCAACGACATTGGCATCCATAACAACAACTCCGGATGATGAACTGGATACCATTTTGCCCGCACCAAGCTGAATATACACTTAAAGAGCATGGATAAAGCTGTACGTTATTTGCCCTCAATCAAGGTTTTGCACACTTTTTTCGCTGCGAAGCGAAACTGGCTCTCCTCAGGCAGGCAACAACCCCTGAGCGATCAGATGCGCCCGGCACCGGGCCGGATCGGTGAAGATCAGCCCCCGCAGACCGAGCGCCTCGGCCGCCGCCACGTTGGCCGGGCTGTCGTCGATAAAGAGGCACTCCCCAGCCTTGAGGTCGAACGACACCAGCAGATAACGGTAGATGTCGGGCTCGGGTTTGAGCATCCGCACCCGGGCCGACACCACCTTGCCGCTGAAGAAGCGCCAGAAGGACTGATGCTGCTCCAGCCAGTCGATGCTGGCGTGCCCCATGTTGGAGAGGGCATAGAGGGTGTGGCCTGCACCGTGCAGTTCTTCGATGAGCGCCACCATGGCGGGATCCGGCACAAGGGAGGGCGGCACCGCCTGCAAGATGGCCAGATTCTCCGCCATCGACAGGCCGGTGCGCCCCTGCGCCTGACGGGCCATGGTGTGCAGGGAGAGGGTCCCCCTGTCCACCTCCAGCCAGTCCGGGTGGTTGAACAGCTGCTCCGCGATCGCAGTCGCCCCCTCGGGTCCGCGCACCGCACTCACTATGGCCACCGGATCCCAGCGCACCACCACCCTGCCCAGATCGAAGATCACCGCCATCGTCTCGTCCCCTCTATGTGTTGTTGCCACGGATGTGGTCACGGCGGTTGCCACAAACAGGGACCAGAACGACGCTCACTCCCCCTCGGCAACCCGAGCCACCACCCTGCCCCGTTCAACGCCCCCGGGCAAGTTTTACTTGCATCGCACCGCCAAATCCCTTAATGGTTATGGCGTTACATTCAGGACACGCCCATGAACACACCATTCTTCTTTGTTTTCTCGTTTACCCGGCCCACATGAGGGAAGGCCCGTCGTCACGTGAACCATTCGCGTAAACAGAAACCAAAGACGAATCGAGCCTCCCCAGCGGAGGCTTTTTTTTGCACCACACACCACAGAATCACTGGATAGGGAACCACCATGGCAACGCTCGACGAGATCAGACACGACATCACCCAGTTGGATCAGGAGCTGCTCGCCCTGCTGGCCAAACGCAAGACCCTCAGCATCGAGGTCGCCCGCGCCAAGCAGGCCAATCCCCGTCCCATCCGTGACCACCAGCGCGAACAGGACTTGCTGGTCGCCCTGATCCAGAAAGGGCGCGCCCTCGGACTGGATGCCCAGTACATCACCCGCATCTACCACACCATCATCGAAGACTCCGTGCTCTCCCAGCAGGCCTACCTGCAGAGCCTGCTCAATCCCCAGCAGCAGGAGCCCATGACCAGCGTCGCCTACCTGGGACCGCGCGGCTCCTACTCGAGCCTGGCCGCCCGCAAGTACCTGGCCCGCTACAAGGATCAGGTGATCGAGGTGAACTGCCAGAACTTCCGCGAGGTGCTGGACACCGTGGAGTCGGGCCGCGCCGCCTTCGGGGTGCTGCCCATCGAGAACACCAGCTCGGGCTCCATCAACGAGGTGTATGACGTGATGCAGCACACCACCCTCTCCATCGTGGGTGAGCTCACCTATCCCATCGAGCACTGCATCCTCACCGCCGTGCCCACTGAGATCGAACGCATCAAGACCTTCTACGCCCATCCCCAGGTGTTCCAGCAGTGCTCCCATTACCTCAGCAAGCTGGAAGGGGCGCGCCACGAAATCTGCGACTCCTCCTCCAGCGCCATGATGAAGGTGAAGGAGCTGGCAAGCCCGGAGGCGGCGGCCATCGGCAGCGCCGCCGGCGGCGAGCTCTATGGCCTCGACGTGCTGGCCGAGCAGCTCGCCAACCAGAAGGAGAACTACAGCCGCTTCATCGTGGTGGCGCGCAAACCCATTGACGTTGCGCCCCAGATCCCGGCCAAGACCACCCTCATCATGTCCACCTCCCAGAAGCCGGGCTCCCTGGTGGAGGCGCTGCTGGTGCTGCGCAGCCACGAGATCAACATGACCAAGCTGGAATCCCGTCCGGTGCAGGGCAACCCCTGGGAGGAGATGTTCTACCTGGATGTCTCCGCCAACCTGCAGACCCCAGCCATGCAGGCCGCCCTGCTGGAGCTGACCAAGATCACCCGCTACATCAAGGTGCTGGGCTGCTACCCGAGCGAAGACGTCAAGCCGACCGCCGTGCCGCCCGTCTTGATGGGAAGCTGATGGGAAGCGGATCCCGCCCCTGCCACACAAAGGCGAGCCCCGGCTCGCCTTTGTGCTCTCTGCGCCCTCCCCGTGAGACACGCCCGATCCCGCCCTTCCCTTCCCTTCCGGCATTAAACCGCCCTCCACCCTCTTCCTCGTGGACCCGGGATCCTGGCGCTGCTGTCTTTCCACTCACTATCAGGCCATCTTCCTCCCGTTGCGGCCTCCTTTTGCCGCCTGCCGGGCCTTTCTATCGTTTGGCTTTATTTAACGACATGGTGATATCGTTAGATTTCCCTAAACAAAAAAGGCCGCCATTCCGGCGCCCGGGCACCTCTTGTTCGGCCTCAGCACCCTTTTTCCTCGCCACAGGCCGGATCCCGTCCGGCCCATCAAGTCCGTTTCTCCTGCCGAAGACCAGCTCCTCCCAAGACGCCAATCCCGGTTATCCTCCCCAGGCCAATGCAGTCCAACGCGCCAACCCCGGTTATTCCCCGCAGATCCGAGCCCCTTCCCGACCAAACAAAAAGGCGAGCCTGCGCTCGCCTTTGTCTGTGCCGTGATGATCGCCGTGCTCATGCCGGCGCCCCCCGGACCCGCCCTAGAACTGGCCCGCCATCAGCTGGTTCAGGTGATAGAGGTTGCGGGTGTCGAGCTCCAGCTCGGTGGCATAGGTGTTGCCACGGGGATAGGTCGCCACCACCCGGGCACCGCGCACCATGCCCGCCACCGACACATCCAGGGAGTTGGAGGTCTGGGTCAGGTCCTTGTAGCTGCTCTGGCCGCGCACCTGCTGGCCGTTGAGCTGCTCCGCCAGCTCCCGGTAGGCGTCCATCTTGGAGGCGCGGATCGCCTGCAACATCTTCTCGGACTGGGAGGGACCGGGCTGGATGTCGATCACCGCATAACCCACCGCCTTGAGCACCGGGAAGTCATCGGGCTTCTCGCCCACGTCATAGTTCACCACCCGGTTGCCACTGCACGCCGTCAGCAACATGGCCATCAGGCAACCCAACAAGATTTTCATCGCTGTTTCCCCGTTTTCCTGTTCACCATACCCGATGTTTCACGGCTCAATGTCAGCCAGCCCGCTTCACGCTTCATGACGCGCCACCTCAAGGGGTCAGGTTGACCAGATGGCCGGACGGGCTCTGGCCCCCCCGCATCAGGTAACCGCGATTGATGGAGGCCCGGCCAAAGGAGTTGCTGGCACCGGACAAATATTGTTTCGGGATCAGGCTCTGGGCCGTGGTCTCCACCATCTTGGTGCGCAGATCGATGATGCGGGCGTTGACCAGGATCCCCTGCTGATTGCGGCTGAAGGTGCCGGTCAGAATGCGGGAGATGGGCAGCCGGGACGAGAGATCCTTGTAGTTGCGGCTCATCACGAAGTCCCCCTGCGGGGTCACCTGGATGTTGCCCGTGGTCTTGAAGTCCACCACCACCTCACCGCGCCGGTTCAGCTCGTAGATGAAGCTCTCCTCGATCTGCTGCCCCATCCAGTTGGTGTCCTTCAGGGTGTCGAGATCGACAAAGGAGGCGACCGCAATGGGCTCGGTCAGGGTGGTGAGGGACTTGCGCTCCATCAGCTGATCCGTCATGCGGGCCACCAGCCAGTTGAGCTCCATCCCCTTCGCCGCCTGGCGAGGGTCTCCCAGCTCCCGATTGATGGGGTCGGCCGACCCGCAACCGACCAATGCCAGCGCCACCGCCAGCACCGTGATAACTCTCTTCATGGATACCTTTCCTGCATCTGCACCTGACCTGTTATCGGTCGCAAACGCCAACACTTGAGCCGGGAATGCACCCAGGATCCCCCGACGATCCGCACAGGGGCCGGCCACGCCGGACGGCACCAGCCGGCGCAACGAGGATCCCCGGCCCCGGGGACAAGGCATGGATCTTGCTTTTATTTGGCTGCCCGGTGTGGATCGGGTCAGTGTCCAGGCCCCTGGCCAGCCTTGCCGGCGGCCACGGGGTCACCCATTCAAGGTGTCCGTCATGAAAGTTTCGCTGCTGTTAACCCTGCTGCTGGCCAGCCTGTCGGCCCGGGCCGAACTTATCGAGGCCCAGGGCAGTGCCGCCATCCTGGGGGGTGACGAGGTCTATGCCCGCGAGCAGGCAACCCGGGATGCGCTGCGCCAGGCCCTGCTGGCCAGCGGGGCGTCCGTCTCCAGCATCCAGCGCCTGGAAAATGGCAGCCTGCGCTCGGAGCAGATCCAGATCCGTTCCGGCGGCGACATCCGTCAGTACCGCCTCAAGCGCGAAGAGGTGCGCAACGGCCGCATGTACATCACGCTGGTAGCCGACATCCAGGCCGAGCGCCAGATCTGCCAGACCCAGCACTACGCCAAGGATTTGACGCTGGTACGCCTGCGCATGCGCTACCCGGATCAGGCGAGCACCGGCGCCCTGGACGACATGCCCGCCGATCTCTCCCGCCGCCTGTTCGAGACCCTGGCGGCAGCCCCCCAGGGGGTGGTCGCCCGCCAGTGGCTGGACGAGAACCTGCGCATCGATCCGCTCCACCTGCAGCAGGGGGATCGCAGCGCCCTCGAGGAGATCAAGGCCCTGAGCCTGCGCACCGACAGCCAGTACCTGGTGCTCGGCAGCATCGACGATCTCTCCCTTGAGCCTCAGGGCAACGCCCTGACCAGCTGGTATGAGGATCCCGTGCGCAATTTTCGCATGCAGCTCTACCTGTTTGACGGCATCAACGGCACCCTGCTCGGTCGCAAGGAGTACCAGGGGCGCGCCAACTGGACCTTCTCCAAGCGGGAACAGGTGGGCAGCAGCGGCGGCCGGTTCTGGCAGTCGAGTTATGGCCAGGAGGTGGGCTACCAGTTGAAGGAGGCGGCCCAGGACATCGTCGCCGAGCTTGCCTGCGCCCCCGTCACCGCCCGGATCGTGGCCCAGCACGAGCGCGGTCCCCACATCAATCTGGGCCGTCGCAACGGCGTCAAGCTCGGGGATCAGTTCCGCGTCCAGCACAGCGCCGACTTCGTCGACCCCTACGGCAAGTCCAGGGTGATGCGCAATCCCGCCGACGGCCTGTTCGAGGTGGTGCAGGTGTTCGAGGACGGCGCTGTCATCAGCAGTCAGAACAAATATTCGCCATTCAATGTCCAAATCGGTGATTTGGCCGTATTGGAATAGGAATCAAGGGTTTAAAAGCACAATGCTTCTTGTATAATGCCCGCCACAAGGTTCCCGTAGCTCAGCAGGATAGAGCGGTCCCCTCCTAAGGGACAGGCCACTGGTTCGACTCCAGTCGGGAACGCCATACAAAACAAGGGGTTGGCATCGCAAGATGCCAACCCCTTGGTCGTTCTTGGCCCCTCCATCGTCCCCCGCCAGCGCTGTGCGCAGTGCGGCCCCAGCCCCGGGGGACGGTGACAACCGGGGCAAGGGCTCGCCGTCCACCTGCCCATCCATGATCCCGATCACCCTCTGCCCTCGCCGCCAATGGCGAGCCGGCGCCGTCATCTACGCTTGAAGGGCGCCGTCCGGGATGACGGCCACTCTCCATCCGTTTGAGACACAAGAAGGACATCATGGGCAGCAAAAAAAAATCCAGGGCTGAACAGCCGGTCGTGGTCGAGGAGCAGAAGCCCCTCGGCAACAAGGAGTACGAGAAGGAGCTGCGCCGCCTGCACGTGGAGCTGGTGAAGCTGCAGCAGTGGGTGGTGCACAAGGGGCTCAAGGTCTGCATCGTGTTCGAGGGGCGCGACGGGGCCGGCAAGGGGGGCACCATCAAGGCGATCACCGAGCGGGTCAGCCCCCGGGTCTTTCGCGTCGTCGCGCTGCCCGCCCCCACGGAGCGGGAGAAGAGCCAGCTCTACTTCCAGCGCTACATCCCCCACCTGCCGGCGGCGGGCGAGATCGTCATCTTCGATCGCAGCTGGTACAACAGGGCCGGCGTGGAGCGCGTCATGGGCTTTTGCAGCGAGGAGGCGAGCGACAAATTCCTGGCAGGCACCCCCATGGTGGAGAAGGCCATGGTCGATTCGGGCATCATACTGCTGAAGTACTGGCTGGAGGTGACCCCAGAGGAGCAGGAGCGGCGGCTGCGGGATCGCATCGACGACGGTCGCAAGATCTGGAAGCTCTCCCCCATGGACATCAAGTCCTTCAACCGCTGGGATGACTACACCCGGGCGCGGGATGCCATGTTCATCGCCACCGACACCGCCTGGGCCCCCTGGTTCGTGGCCCGCTCCGAGGACAAGAAGCGGGTGCGCCTCAACATCATCTCCCACCTGCTGTCGCACATCCCCTACGAGGCGCTGCCGGCCGAGCCGGTCAAGCTGCCCAGGCGCAAGATAGGCAAGGCCGCCCCCTCGGAACACCCGCTGCGCATCATTCCGGAGCGCTTCTAGGCAAGCGGGGTGAGCCCGGGCTCACCCCTGCCCTGCCGATACTGGCGGATGGCCGCCCTGGCATTGAACAGCATGCGGCCCTCCCCCAGCTGGCTGGCCAGCCCGCTGCGGCGCACGTTCTCGAGCACCCCGGGATTGAGCCCGGCCAGCCAGAGCGTGACCCCCTTGTCACGCACCTGCCGCTCCCCCTCCATCAGCATCATCAGGGCCGAGTATTCCACGTCCTGCACCCGGCTCATGTCCAGCACCACCACCTCGGGCTGGTGGGTCTCGGTCAGCTGCCGGACCTGGGCCGCCACGTGTTGCGCGTTGATGAAGAAGAGGCGCCCCTCCGGGCGCAGGATCAGCAGGCCCGGGATAGTCTCGTCATCGGGATGCTGCTCGCTGAGAGGGCGCAGCACATCCTCCCCGGGCTTGCGGCCGATCACATAGACCCTGGGGTGCGCCGTCTGGCTCGCCAGCCCCAGCAGGGAGGCGAGGATGGCGACCACTATGCCCTCCAGGGTGCCGAACAGCAGCACCCCCAGGCAGGCGATGACGGCCCAGCGAAACTCCATCATGCGGATCTGCCCTATCTTGCGAAACTCCCCCGGCTGGATGAGCCCCACCGAGTAGACGATGACCACCATCGCCAGGGTGGCGCTCGGCAGCCAGGAGAGCAGCGGGGCGAGGAAGATCATGGTGGCCAGCGCCATCGCGGCGGTGACGGCGGAGGCACGCTGGCTCAGGCCCCCGACGGAGCGCACCACCGCCGTCTGGGAGGTGCCGCCCCCCGCCGGCATGCTGCCGCAGAAGGCGCCCCCCAGATTGGCCAGCCCGGTGGCCACCAGTTCCCGGTTTGCATTGATCTCGGGCTCCTCCTTCCCCACGAAGGCCCGCCCGGCGGCTATGGTCTCGGTGAAGCTCATCAGCGCTATGCCCGCCGCCCCCGGCAGCAGCTGCAACACCAGGGTCGGATCCGGCATCGTCAGGCTGGGCAGGCCGGTGGGGATGGTCCCGACGATGGCGACGCCCGCCTCGTTCAGGCCGAGGCCCCACACCAGCGCGATACCGACCCCCACCCCCAGCAGGGGGGCGGGGGAGTGGGGAAAGCGCCACTCCATGAACACCAGCACCACCAGGGTGGCGAGGGCGACTCCCAGGGTCAGCCAGGAGGTCTGGGGCAGCGCCTGGCCGAGGTGGTAGAGATCCAGGAAGAAGTTCTCCTTCTGGAGGTGCACCCCGAACAGCTTGGGCAGCTGGTCGAGGATGATCACCAGCCCTATGCCGCTCTTGAACCCCACCAGCACCGGCAGGGAGATGAAGTTGGCGATGAAGCCGAGCCGCAGCGCGGCCGCCAGCATCAGCATGGCCCCCACCATCAGGGTCAGGGTGGCCGTCACCGTGAGCAGCCGGCCGGGGTCGCCGTCCGGTACCACCAGTCCGAGCTGGGTGGCTGTCAGGATAGCCAGGGTGCTGGTGGAGCTGACGCTGAGCACCCGGGAGGAGCCCAGCAAGGCGTAGATCACCATGGGCACGAACGCGGTGTAGAGACCGATCGCCACCGGCAACCCCGCCACCGTGGCATAGGCCATGGCCTTGGGCAGCACCACGGCCGCCGCGGTGACGCCGGCCAGCAGATCGGACAGGAGGCGCCCAGGCGCCGACGCAAGTGATGACATCTGAATCCTCCATTATCCCGGGCCCGGGCTGGCGCACTATTCGCCTTGATGACAGTGTGAAGTGTAGGCGGCGAAGTGATGCAATAGCTTGTTGTGTCTCACGTTTTCCAGCTCCCTTCCCCTATACTTCAGCGACGTTCAGGCCTGGCCCGAGAGAGGATATCCCCCATGTTGCGACTGCTTGCCCTGCTGCTTGTCTGCCTGGCGCTCCCGGTGCGGGCGCTGACCCTGACCCAAGTGGCGGGGGAGCTGCGCCACCCCTGGGGGCTCGCGTTTCTCCCCGATGGCGGCTACCTCGTCAGCGAGCGCCCGGGCCGTCTGCTGCGCATCGACGCCGGCGGCGATCGCCACCTTATCTCGGGCCTGCCCCCCCTCGCCGCCGCGGGTCAGGGGGGGCTGCTCGATCTCGCCCTGGACGGCGAGGGCTGGGTGTATCTCAGCTACAGCGAGCCGGGGGACGGCGGCGCCGGCACCGCCGTGGCCCGGGCCCGACTGCAAAAGGACGCCCTCGTCGACTGGCAACTGCTGTTTCGCCAGCAGCCCAAGGTCGCCGGCGGCGCCCACTTCGGCTCCCGCCTGGTACTGACCGAGGATGGCTATCTCTTCATCACCCTGGGCGATCGCTACAGCGAGCGGGAGCGGGCCCAGACGCTGGACAACCACCTCGGCAAGACGGTGCGCCTGCACAAGGATGGCCGGGTCCCCGCCGACAATCCCTTCGTCAAGACGGCGGGGGCCCTGCCGGAGATCTGGAGCCTGGGTCATCGCAACATGCAGGGGGCGGCGCTGCGCCCGGTTAGCCAGCAATTCTGGGCCCACGAGCACGGCCCCCAGGGCGGGGACGAGGTGAACCTCATCCTGCCCGGCCACAACTACGGCTGGCCCAGAGTGACCTTCGGCGAGGAGTACGGTGGCGGCAAGATTGGCGTGGGCCAGAGCGCGCCGGGCCTGACGGCGCCGCGCTGGATCTGGGTGCCCTCCATCGCCCCCTCGGGCATGACCTTTTATCAGGGGGAGCTGTTCAAGGAGTGGCGGGGGGATCTGCTGGTCGGCGCCCTGCGCGGTCAGGCCCTGTTGCGCCTGCGCCTCGACGGGGACACCATAGTGTCACAGGAGCGGTTGCTGACCGATCTGGGGGAGCGGATCCGTACCGTCAAGGAGGGCCCCGACGGCGCGCTCTATCTGCTGACGGACTCGGGTCAGGGACGCCTGCTCAAACTGACCCCATAGGATGCAAGGAGGAAGGATGAACGCAAATCGCATGCTGCTGGTGCTCTGTGCCAGCCTCTGGTTGCTGGGCTGCAACACCATCTACGGGATGGGGCGGGACATCGAGAAGGCGGGGGAGGTGATCCAGGGCTCCGCCAACCTGGCGGAGGAGCCGGCGGCAGGCAGCCGCTGACCCGGGGCCCGTCCCTGACCAGTCTCAGGGACCAGGCCCCCTCACTCGGCGCTGACCGCCAGGCTGGCCAGCGGTGCCATGGTCACCCTGACCCCGTGCTGGGCCAGCGCCTCGCGGGCGCTCTGGGGCAGCTGCTCGTCGGTGATCACCTGATCGATCGCATCCCAGCCCACCACGTTGAAAGTCCCCACCTTGCCATATTTGGACGAGTCGCAGATGAGGATGCGGGTCGCCGCCGATTCCACCACGGCCCGCTTCACCGGCACCTTCTGTTCGCTCGGGGTGGAGATCCCCTGGCCGTCCCAGGAGGAGGCTGACAGGAAGGCAACGTCCAGATGGAGGTTGCGCAGGAAGTGGGCGGTGGCCTCCCCGGCACAGGACTGGTTCTCGCGAATGACCTGGCCCCCGGTGTGATAGAGGCGGCAGCGGCCGTGCTCGATGAGGTAGGCGCACACCATGAAGTCGTTGGTCACTATCATCAGGTCTTCCCGCAGCGCCAGCTCCCGGGCCAGCTCCAGGGAGGTGGTACCGGCATCCAGATAGACGGTGCCGCCCTCGCTCACCTGGGCGGCGGCGAGCCGGGCGATGGCCAGCTTGGCCCCCTGCATCAGGCTGCGCTTGGCGGCGTGGGAGGGCTCGCTCTTGATCCGCTGGGAGAGGCTGACCCCGCCGGAGACGGAGAGTACCCGCCCCTGCTCCTCCAGCTTCTGGATGTCGCGCCTGATGGTCATGTGGGAGACCTGCAACCAGTCGGTCAGCTCCACTATGCTGACCACGCCGCGCTCTGCCAGCAGTTGCAGGATACGTTGCTGTCGCTCTACGGGAATCATCTTGCCTCGCGCCTCGGGGAAGGGAAGGCGCCATTCTACCCCAGCGACCTGGGAAAAAATGATAAATAACCTGCAACGGGCTCAAAAATCACATTTATTCACATGAATAACGCCATTTTTTGATTCAAAAGAATCTCAGCCCGCACAAATAACAAAAATTAACACCAATTAAGTTATTTTTTGTGACAGCTGCCTGATATTTCATCGCCGCAAGCCTCTACTATCGGCTCATCAGTCGTAATCGAGGAATCACGAGATGAGCACTCCCTATCATGTTGCGGTCATCGGCCTGGGCGCCATGGGCATGGGCGCAGCCCGCTCCTGCCTGCGGGCCGGGCTCACCACCTACGGCATCGATCTCAATGAAGAGGCGCGCAACCAGCTGCAGCAGGCCGGTGCCACCGCCGTCATGGCCGATGCCAGGCCCCTGGCGGAGACGCTCGATGCCGTGCTGTTGCTGGTGGTCAACGCCACCCAGGTGCGCCGCATCCTGCTCGGCGAAGCGGGGCTGGCTCGCCACCTCAAACCGGGCACCGCCATCATGGTCTCTTCCACCATCGCCGCCGAAGAGGCGAGCGCCCTGGCCGCCGAACTGGCGCAGCTGGGACTGCCGATGCTGGATGCGCCTGTCTCCGGTGGCGCCATCAAGGCCGATGCGGGGGAGATGACGGTGATGGCCGCAGGCGCCGACGCCGCCTTCGACAAGCTGGCCCCGGTGCTGGATGCGGTGGCCGGCAAGGTCTACCGGGTCGGCAGCGAGCCGGGCCAGGGCAGCACGGTCAAGATCATCCACCAGCTGCTGGCCGGGGTGCACATCGCGGTGGCCGCCGAGGCCATGGCGCTGGCCAGCCGGGCAGGGGTGTCCCTGGATCTCATGTATGACGTGGTGACCCATGCCGCCGGCAACTCCTGGATGTTTGAAAACCGCATGCCGAGGGTGCTGGCCGGTGACTACCAGGCCCGCTCCGCAGTGGACATCTTCGTCAAGGATCTCACCCTGGTGGCGGACACCGCCAAGGCGCTGCGCTTCCAGCTGCCGCTCGCGAGCACGGCGCTGAACATGTTCCTCGGCGCCAGCAACGCAGGGCACGGCCAGGAAGATGACAGCGCCGTCATCAAGATCTTCTCAGGCATCACCCTGCCGGGTCAGGAGGAACTGCTATGAAACTCGGTGTCATCGCAGACGACTTCACCGGCGCCACCGACATCGCCGGTTTCCTGGTGGAGAACGGCCTCTCCACCCTGCAACTCGCCGGCGTGCCGGAGCATGATGGGGATCTGCCCCCGGTCGATGCCGTGGTGATCAGCCTCAAGAGCCGTTCCTGCCCCGCGGGCGAAGCGGTGCGCGACTCCCTGGCGGCCCTCGACTGGCTCAAGGCCCACGGCTGCCCGCGCATCTACCAGAAGTACTGCTCCACCTTCGACAGCACGGCAGCGGGCAACATCGGCCCCGTCACCGACGCCCTGCTGGCGGCGCTTGGCCAGCACTTCACCCTGATCTGTCCGGCCCTGCCGGTGAACGGTCGCACCGTCTATCAGGGCAACCTCTTCGTCGGCGCCCAGCCGCTCGCCGAGTCCGGCATGCGCCATCACCCCATCACCCCCATGACCGACAGCAACCTGCTGCGGCTGATGGAGGGGCAAGCCCAGGGCCGCGCCGGTCTGGTGCCGTTCAATACCATCGCACAGGGTGCCGGCGCCATTGCCGACGCCTTTGAGCAGCTAACGCAAGCTGGCGTGCGCTACGCCGTGGTCGACACCCTGACCGAGCAGCACCTGCTGGACATCGCCACCGCCGCCCTCGACATGCCCCTGGTGACCGGCGGATCCGGCCTCGCCATCGGCCTGGCCCGTCAGCTTGGCAGCGGCGATCTGCAGGGTGCCCGCGAGGCGGGCTGGCCCAGAGGCACCCGAGCCGCGGTGCTGTCAGGCTCCTGCTCCGAGATGACCAACCGTCAGGTGGCCCGCTATCGCCAGCACGCCCCCGCCCTGGCGCTGCAGGTGGAAACCTGCCTCACCAACCCTGACTACCCGGCCGAGCTGGCGCGCTGGGTACTGGACCAGCCCCGAACCCCGGCGCCGCTCGTCTACGCCACCACCAGCCCGGTGGCGCTGGCCCGCATTCAGGAAACCCACGGCCAGCAGGCGGCCAGCGACGCGGTGGAGCACTGCTTCGCCCGCCTCGCCCAACTGCTGCAGGAGGCCGGGGTGGATCGCTTCATCATCGCCGGTGGCGAGACCTCGAGCCGGATCACCCAGGCCCTCGGCGTCAAGGCGTTCCACATTGGCCCGCAGATCGCCCCCGGCGTGCCCTGGGTGCGGGCCATCGACGTCCCCCTGTCGCTGGCCCTCAAGTCCGGCAATTTCGGGAGCGACGACTTCTTCGACAAGGCTCAGGAGTACTTCCATGACTGAACAGGCACTGCGCGACACCATGGTGATGCTGGGGGCCTCCCTCTTCCAGCGCGGATATGCCACCGGGGGCGCCGGCAACCTCTCCGCCCTGCTGCCGGACGGCACCCTGATCGCCACCCCGACCGGCTCCTGCCTGGGACGGCTCAGCGCCGACAGGCTCTCTCACGTCAACCTGCAGGGGGAGCACCTGGGAGGGGATCGCCCCTCCAAGGAGGTGGCCTTCCACCTCGCCATCTACCACAACAATCCGGACTGCCGGGCCGTGGTGCACCTGCACTGCACCCACCTGACCGCCCTCTCCTGCCTGGAGGCGCTGGATCCGGCCAACGTCATCCGCCCCTTCACCCCCTACTACGTGATGCGGGTCGGCCAGTTGCCGCTCATCCCCTACTACAAGCCGGGGGATGCCCGCATCGCCGAGGAGCTGGGGCGCCGCGCTCCCGAAGGCAACGCCTTCCTGCTTGCCAACCACGGCCCCGTGGTGACGGGCAAGGATCTGGTGGATGCGGTCAACAACATGGAAGAGCTGGAGGAGACGGCGCGCCTGGCACTGATGCTTCATGGCCACTCCATCCGCTACCTGAGCGAACCCGAAATTGATGAATTGAGGAGGATGAAACCATGAGCAAGTTTGCCGCCAATCTCACCATGCTGTTTACCGAGGTGCCGTTTCTGGAGCGCTTCGCCGCCGCCCGCGAGGCAGGTTTCGAAGCCGTGGAGTTCCTCTTCCCCTACGAGTGGCCGGCCGCAGAGCTGGGCCGCCGCTTGCGCGAGCAGGGGCTCTCCCAGGCCCTGTTCAACATGCCGCCGGGCAACTGGGGCGCGGGTGAGCGCGGCATGGCTGCCATCCCGGGGCGGGAAGCGGAGTTTCGCGGCCACCTGCCAAGCGTGCGTGACTATGCCCTGGCGCTCGGCTGCACCAAGGTACACGCCATGAGCGGCATCGTGGATCCTGCTCATAGCCTCTCGGCCCACCGCCAGACCCTGATCGACAACATCCGCTTCGCCGCCGACTTCCTGGCCGAAGACGGCATCAAGGTGCTGCTGGAGCCGCTCAACGATAGAGATGTGCCCGGCTACTTCCTGGCCCACCAGCTCGACGCCCTGGCCCTGGTGCAGGAGATAGACAGGCCCAACGTGGGGGTGCAGCTTGACCTCTACCACGCCCAGATCATGGACGGGGATCTCACCCGCCTCATCGGCAAGCTGGGTCCGGCCATCGGCCACGTCCAGATCGCCTCGGTGCCGGATCGCCACGAGCCGGACGAGGGGGAGATCGCCTACCCCCACCTGTTCAAGGCGCTGGCGCAGGCGGGCTACCACGACTGGATAGGCTGCGAATACAACCCCAGAGCCGGCACCCGGGAAGGGCTGGGCTGGCTGACACAACAATAACGACCCTGAACATGAACGAGTCTGAGGATAACAAGATGCAGATCATCATCACCGGCGGCGGTGGCTTCCTGGGCCAGAAACTGGCCCGGGCCCTGCTGCAAGGCCCCCACCCCTTCACCGAGCTGCTGCTGGTGGACATCCAGCAGCCGCAATCCCCCCTGCCGGACCCCAGGGTTCGCTGTTTGCGGGCCGACCTCACCGAACCCGGTGTCGCCGAGTCCCTCATCAGCGAGCGGACCGCCGTGGTCTACCACCTGGCCGCCATCGTCAGCAGCCACGCGGAGCAGGACTTCGATCTGGGCTGGCAGGTCAACCTGGACACCACCCGCACCCTGCTGGAGGCGTGCCGCCATGCCCGGCCGGGCATCCGCTTCGTCTTCACCAGCTCGCTCGCCGTCTATGGCGGCCCGCTGCCGGAGCTGGTGAATGACGGCACGGCGCTCACCCCCACCTCCTCCTACGGCGCCCAGAAGGCCATGGGGGAACTGCTGGTCAACGACTACAGCCGCAAGGGCTTCGTCGACGGTCTGGTATTGCGCCTGCCCACCATCTGCGTGCGGCCGGGCAAGCCGAACCGCGCCGCCTCCTCCTTTGTCAGCAGCATCATCCGCGAGCCGCTGCAAGGGGAGAGCGCCATCTGCCCGGTGAACCCGGATCTGCGCCTCTGGCTCTCCAGCCCCGCCACCGTGGTCGCGAACTTCCTGCTGGCGGCCAGGCTCCCCGCCACCGGTGACGCCCGCAGCATCAACCTGCCCGGCATCAGCGTGACCGTCGGCGAGATGCTGGAGGCCCTCGCACGGGCCGGTGGCCAGGCTGCCCGGGATCGGGTGCAGTTTGCCGCCGATCCGGCCATCGAGCGCATCGTGGCGAGCTGGCCGGGACGCATCGACAACCTGCGGGCCAGCACCCTCGGCTTCGCGGCAGACAGGACGTTTGCCGACATCATCGACAGTTTCATCACCCATGACATGCAGGAGGCATCATGAGCGACATCCCAACCCCCATCATCGGTCTCATCATCGCGGTCTTCGTGCTGGTGTTCCTGGTCATCCGTACCCGGGTGCACGCCCTGATCGCCATGCTGGCGGCGGCCTGCATCGCCGGGATCACCGGCGGCATGAGCATCGACAAGACCCTCACCGTGATCACCCAGGGCTTTGGCTCCACCCTCGGCAGCATCGGCATCGTCATTGGCCTCGGGGTCATGATGGGTCGCCTGCTTGAGGTGTCGGGCGCCGCCGAACAGATCGCCTACAGCTTCATCAAGTGGCTCGGCAAGCGCCGCGAGGAGTGGGCCCTGGCCATCACGGGCTACATCGTCAGCATCCCCATCTTCGTGGATTCCGCCTTCGTCATCCTCTATCCGGTGGCCAAGGCGCTGGCGAAAAGCGGCAAGCGCTCCCTGCTCACCCTGGGGGTGGCACTCGCGGGCGGCCTGGTGGTAACCCACCATACCGTGCCGCCGACCCCGGGCCCGCTGGGGGTTGCCGGCCTGTTTGGCGTGGACATCGGCGCCATGCTGCTGACCGGCATGGCCCTGGCCATCCCCTGCGTGCTCGGCATCGTCTTCTACGCCCAGTGGCTCGACAAGAAGTACCCCGAGTTCGGTGCCCAGGCCGCCCAGACCCCGGACGAGCTGCAAGCCACCTATGAGCAGTACCTCAAGGAGAAGGAGGGCAAGACCCTGCCGAGCCTGACCCTGTCGCTGCTGCCGATCCTGGTGCCCATCGTGCTCATCTTCGTCAAGGCCATCTTCACCACTCTGGCCACCCTGGAGGGCATGGACGGCCTGATGGCGAACCCCCTGGTGCAGGGCATCAACTTCATCGGCACCCCCATCATCGCGCTGGCCATCAGCGTGCTGCTGGCGGTCTACACCCTGGTCCCGCACATGGACAGGCACGCCACCGCCGCCCGCCTGGAAGAGGGGCTGCAATCCGCCGGCATCATCCTGCTGGTGACCGGTGCCGGCGGGGCGCTGGGGGCCGTGCTGCGCGACAGTGGCGCGGGTCAGCAACTGGCCGAGCAGATCGCCCAATTGCCCATCTCCCCCATCCTGATCCCCTTCATCGTGGCGACCCTGGTGCGCCTCATCCAGGGATCCGGCACCGTGGCCATGGTGACGGCGGCCTCCATCTCCGCCCCCATCCTGGCGCAGATCCCCGGGGTCAACATGCTGCTGGCCGCCCAGGCCGCCACCATGGGGTCGCTCTTCTTCGGTTACTTCAACGACAGCCTGTTCTGGGTGGTCAACCGCATGATGGGGATCTCCGACGTCAAGCAGCAGATGATCGTCTGGTCCATCCCGACCACCATCGCCTGGGCCATCGGCGGCACCGGCGTCGCCCTGCTGAACCTGCTGTTCGGCTCCGGCGGCACCTGGTTCGACCCCGTGCTGCCGCTGCTGGTGCTGGCCCTCATCGTCTGGTACGTCAAGGGGCAGTCCCTGGCTCCGGCGGCAGGGGCCGTCCCGAGCCGGGAGTCATAACTCGCGCCGTCACGGCACCGCTGTGTGACGAGGGCCAGTCTGCTAGACTGGCCCTCTTTTTCGTTCATTCATCTTGCAAAGGAGTGTTGGATGCCTGCGTCTTCCTGGTGGGACAAGTCCACCGGTTTTGCCCTGCTCACCATCTTGCTGTGGGCCTCCCTCGCCGCGCTCACCTCCCGGATCACCAGCGTCTCGCCGCTGGTGCTGGTGGGGCTGGTGCTGCTGTTCTGCGGGGCGGGCACCCTGCCATTCTGGCGCCAGTGGCGCGCCAGCCCCCTCACCTGGCTGGTGACCATCACCGCCCTGCTGCTCTATCACCTGCTGCTGTTCACAAGCTTTCGCCACGCCCCCGTGCTGGAGGCAAACCTCATCAACTACCTCTGGCCGCTGTGCATCATCCTGTTCACCCCCTTGCTGCTGCCGGGTCATCCCCTGAGCCTGCACCATCTGCTGGCCGGGGCCCTGGGTCTCGCGGGATCGGTGCTGGTGATGGTCGATGGTCACCTGCAGTTGCAACAGGCCCATCTGCCCGGCTACCTGCTGGCCCTCGGCGCCGCCATCGTCTGGGGCGCCTATTCCGTGCTCTCACGCCGCCTGCCTCCCGCTCCCGCCGTGGTCACGGCCGCCGCCTGCCTGCCCGCCGGGCTCCTGGCCCTGCTGCTGGCATGGATGCTGGAAGGCCCCTTGCCATTCGCCCGGATCCCCCAGGGGGACTGGCTGCTCATCGCCGGGCTCGCCCTCGGCCCCATGGGGGCGGCCTTCGTCACCTGGTATCTGGCGCTGCGGGACGGGGATCCGCGCCGCATCGGTGCGCTCGCCTACCTCACTCCCTTGCTGAGCACCCTGCTGCTGGTCTGGCTCAACGGCGAGGCGCTCACCCCGCGCCATCTGCTGGCGGGGGGACTCATCATGGGCGGCGCCCTGCTCGGCCTGCTGGTGAAGAGCCCAAGTCAACGGGAGCTGGCACGGCCACTGTCATAAAAACGCCATCAGACCTGATTAAGCTCGCGCCCATTGCGTGATTCAAGCAGGAATCTGATGTGAAAATTGCCCATTTTGCCTCCCTCTCTTCCCTCGTCTTGCTGCTGGTGGCCGGTGTCCAGGCCACCGCGCTCTATCATGGCTGGCAACAATTCAACCACTCGGCCCAGGCCCAGCGTCTGCAGGAGCGCCTGCAACAGCAACTGAGCGGTCCGCTGCAGGGGGCGCTTCGCGACTATCTCGGCAGCGGGGATCCCCTGCTGCTGGCCCAGGCCCAGGGAGTGCGCCAGCAGGCGCTGGCCCTGTTGTCCCGCCTGGAGGATCCCCAGACCCAGCCGCTAAACGCCCGGCTTGAGCAGATGAAAACCCGCATTGACGGCGACTATCTGGCGGCGGGCAAGCTCTCCGGCAACAGCCAGTGGTTGCTGCAAAATGCCGAGAACGAGTTGACCACCCAGGCCAAAGCCTTGCTCCGTTACGGCCAGCAGGGGGCTGCCGCCGGGCGGGATCCGGCCCTTGCCGAGCAGTATCGCCAGGGGGCGGCCGACATCCTGACCGCCCTCCCCTCCCTCGCCCACCAGCGCCAGAACTACATGGAGCAGGCGAGTGCCAAGCGTCTCGAAGGGCTGCAATTCGAGCTGGCTGCCCTGCAAAAGCAGGCCGACTCCCTGGCCGCCCTGCCGAGCCTGGCACTTTTCGAGGAGGCACCGGCCGACGAATTCACCCTGGGAGAGCCGATACGCAAGGAGCTCGGGGATCAGCCCAAAGCCGAGCTGACCTCCCTGCTCAAGCGCTATCCCCAGGAGCTGGAAAACAGCCGCAAGGCGCTGCAACAGCAGCAGGCCGCTCGTCAGATGGTGCAGCAGGACATCACCCAGCTGCTGCAAGCGGGGGAGCAATTGGGCGAACAACTCGCCGCCGCCCGTCAGACCATGAACCGGGAGCTGGCCACCGTGCTCGGCGTGCTGGCGCTCTGCCTGGTCGTGGTGGCCCTGCTGTTCGCCCTGGTGCAGCGTCGCTGGCTGGTCAGGCCCCTGCTGCAACTGCGGGCAGCCTTCCTGCAGCTCGACGCCACGGGTCAGGCCCAGCTGCTGACCCCGGGGCGCGAGCGCAACGAGCTGGCGGACATCGTCGCGAGCTACAACCGCCTGATACGGCGCCTGCAACAGGATCAGCAGCAGAAAGAGGGCCAGCTATCGGCGGTGTCGCAAAGTCTGCAAGGGATGGTCAACCAGGTGCAGGAGATCCATCACAGCACCCGCACCACGGAGCAGGCGGTGGACGAGAGCGACACCATGATGCAGGAGCTCAACCAGCTCGCCAGCGAGGTGCACCAGGTCGCCGCCGAAATCGCCCAGCACGCCCAGCACAATGAACACTCCATGAGCCAGAGCGAGCGGCTGGTCGGGGGCATGCTGACGGCTACCGCCCAGACCGGGCTCGCCATCGACGAGAGCAGCGGCGCCCTGGCCCAGCTGACCCGCTCGGTGGAGGACGTGACTGCCATCGTCGACGTCATCGGCCATATCTCCCAGCAGACCAACCTGCTGGCCCTCAACGCCGCCATCGAGGCGGCCAGGGCCGGGGAGCAGGGACGCGGCTTCGCGGTGGTAGCCGACGAGGTGCGCCACCTCTCCGCCGACACCCAGCGCTCCCTCGGCCAGATCACCGAGATCCTGGCCAGCCTCACCCAGGCGGGGGATCAGCTCGCCACCGTGCTGGCCCGCATCACCGCAGAGGCCGCCGAGCAGCGCCAGCAGGCGGAGCAGCTGCGCCAGACCACTCTGACGGTGCGGGAGATGGCGCGCAGCACCGCCGTCATCGCCCTGCAGGGGGCCGACAATGCCAAGAGCCAGGAGCACAGGCTGGCGAGCTTCGCCGCCCTCATCGGTCGCATCAGCCAGCACGCCCGCCAGGGCAGCCGCCTCTCGGTACAGGTCTCGGAGCACATACACCACCAGGCCCAGCAGATCCCCCGGATCCTGAGCCAGGCCTGATAACCCCCGGGTCTGGTTCGCACCAGACCCGGGGCGCGTTCCCTGTCTACCTGCCCGCAGTACGGCCTTGCCGCAACCCTTCCCCTGATGCTCCCGTCACGTCCTCACGGCCAATGACGGATTGCCTCATCCATTCAGTCACAGGCTCCCTTAGCCCTTTCACATCCCTGGTCCCCCTGTCTGTCGGGGGGGGACGGCTCACGCTCGTGACAGTGGGCATCCCGCCGGGCCCATCTTTTTTTGTGATACAAAATTATATGTTGCCACCGGGTTAACAAAGAAAGTTCTGCCTTGACGGCAAGATCTGCGCAGGAGAACGGTGAAATCACCATGAAAGCGCTGTCATTGCCGACATGAGTGGCCTGGGAGTGCCCACACCAAGAATCATGATTATTTGCACTCGGTCATATTTTTGAAACTTGCCGGGAACTTTACATTGATATTTCGCACCGCGAACGTACTCTTGGTGATGTCAGATCGCCAAGGATCGACAGCCAAAAAATAACGACTGTAACGATGCAGATAGCCCCGACCGATGCGCCAAGGCATCAGGCACAAGGGCTCGACAGAGAACCATTTTTTGCCCTTCGGGGTGTTGATTGCAATGCCAATACCGAGCGGCGGGTGCCTACCCGGCTGCCGGATAAAAAAGCTAAGTCCATAAAATCAGGAGCAATAACAAATGGAAAAAGTGATCTTCAAGCGCGCCGCGTTGAGTGCTGCCGTGGTCGCGGCACTGGTCGCCCCCGGCATGGCGTTCGCCGCTCAAGACATGATGAGCCCGGAATACGGCAAGTCCTACAGCGCCTTCATCGACGAAGGCAAGCTCACCGGTGGCCTGTTCTACTTCCAGCGTGAGCGTGATCGCGTCCAGGCCGGTCCGGGTCAGGATGGCAAATACCACTCCAACCTGAGCCATGCCACCACCCAGGCAGCCCTGAACTTCAACTCCGGCTATGCATGGGATGTGGTCGGCGTCGACGTGGGCGGCTTCGGTGCCTACGACCTGGCCGTTGACGAGAGCAATGGCGTCAACGAAGAGAACGAGTTCTCCTTCTGGGGCGACAAGTGGGGTTCAGGTGGTGACGGCGTTCCCGAGAACGGCTTCAGCCTCTCCAACGCCGCCCTGAAATTCAAGTTCGGTGACGCCGTCACCGCCAAGGGTGGTTACACCCAGCTCTATGTACCCGGCATCCTCGGCGTCAACTGGTCCTATCAACCCGGTACCTACCGTGGTGGCCAGATCGAAGGCACCTTCGGCGGCCTCTACCTGACCTACGCCATCGCCGACGAGTACAAGGCTCCCTGGTTCAAGAACACCACCGGCTTCTCCAAGAGCAGCCCCTATGCCAGCGATCCCTTCACCGATGCGAACAAGATCGACTACATCCACGGTCTGGCCGCTCGCTACACCTTCGAGAACGGCACTGCCGTCACCGCCGGCTTTGGTCAGTCCGAAGGCTACATGGACAGCTACCACTTCAAGCTGGCCCACAAGTTCGACGTACTGGGTGGCCTGAACACCAGCTACCAGTTCTACGGTTCCGACACCGAGAACAGCGACTATGACGGCCTGGCCTGGCAACAAGCCCTGACCGCCAGCTGGGCAGCCGGCCCCTATGGCTTCCGTCTGGAAGGCCTGTGGACCAAGGCTGAAGGGGATCTGGGCAACTACCTGCCCCGTCTGACCCGCGGCTACGGCAACTCCCAGGGCGCGAACGAAATCTGGTGGGATTCCCGCTCCGACTGGAACCACAACGACGAGAAGGCCCTGTTCTTCGGCGTGACTCGTTCCCTGGATGATCTGGTGGGTGCACCGGGCTGGGGCGTGGGTGTCTCCGGTGCCTACGGCTGGGATGCCAACAACGGCGACAAGTCCCTGGAAGGCGGCAAAGAGTGGGCAGCCAACTTCGACGTCATGTACACAGTGCAGGACGGCAAGCTGAAGGGCACCCTGTTCAAGCTGCACTACACCGACTACAACAACGAACAGGACGACAAGGGCAGCTGGTACTACCCGAACATGTTCAGCTCCGAGCATGACGTCAAGTTCCACATCATCATGCCGTTCACCATCATGTAATCAGGCATCTGACGTGACCGAAAACCGGGCCTCTGGCCCGGTTTTGTTTTTGGTGGCACCACGCTACCATGCCCGCTTCGGGCCACCTGCCGGCCGTCAATCAGGACCATGCTCATGCCCCATCCCTTCGTGCTCGTCACCGGCTGCTCCAGCGGCATCGGCCTAGCCGCCGCAAGAACGCTCGGCGCCCGGGGCTTCACCGTCATCGCTTCCGCCCGCAAGGCCGAGGATGTGGCCCTGCTGCAGCAGCAGGGTCTGTTGGCGGTGCAACTGGATCTGGCGGACAGCGCCAGCATAGAGCGAGGGGTGGCAGAGGCGCTGGCCCTGGCAGAAGGGCGCCTCTACGGCCTCTTCAACAACGGCGCCTACGGCCAGCCCGGTGCGCTGGAAGATCTGCCCACCGAGGCGCTGCGCGAGCAGTTCGAGACCAACCTCTTTGGCTGGCATCACCTCATTCGCCAGATATTGCCCCCCATGCTGGCGGCAGGCGAGGGGCGCATCGTACAGAACAGCTCGGTGCTTGGCCTAGTGGCCATGAAGTATCGTGGCGCCTACAACGCCAGCAAGTTCGCGCTGGAAGGCTATACCGACACCCTGCGCCTGGAACTCGCGGGCAGCGGCGTGCACATCAGCCTGATCGAACCCGGCCCCATCGACACCCGGTTTCGCGCCAATGCCCGGGAGGCCTTCCTGCGCCACATAGACCCCGCTACCAGCCGCCACCAGGACGCCTATGCCCAGACGCTGGCCAGGCTGGAGCGTGAAGGGGGTGCCCGGGGCTTTACCCTGCCAAGCGAGGCCTGCATCCCGCCGTTACTGCATGCGCTCACGAGCAAGCGTCCCAGGCACCGCTACCCGGTCACCTTCCCGACCAAATTGTTTACCGTGCTGCGCCGCCTGCTGCCAAGCCGCTGGCTTGACAAGCTGCTGATCAAATCCGCCTGATAAAGGGGCCCTCGGTGGCCCTCCTCTTGACATGCACCGGTCTCAGCAACGATGCCCGCTCAATAGTGCTGGCCGTTGCTGTAGTAGTGACTCTTGACGATGGGCAGCACCTGCACCACCACATAGGTCTGCTCCCCCAGCACCCCTTTCAGGTGGCGGGTGATGAGGGCGGCGGCGGCATCCTGCATCTCCTGCGGTCGCTCGAACCAGACCAGCTCCACGAAGGGGAAACCGGCTTCGGGCTGGCCATCTCGTACCCACTGGCTCGGCACGCACTCCAGGGTGACGAACTCCGGCTTGCCACCGGTCAGGGCGCAGAGATCCGCCATCAGGGGGGCGCTTATCCGCTGCAGGGTGTCGACAGAAACTGCCCGAAAACGAAGGTGGGGCATGGGAAACCTCTTGGCTGTGACAAATGAGGACTTATCATAGAGCACTCATCCCGCTCACATAAGGTGCCTCATGAGATTCCATCCCACGCTGCTCTCCTTCCTGCTCTGCCTGCTGCTGCCGCTCCATGCCATGGCCGATCCGGCCTTCTACCGCATCAACAAGGGCAACGAACAGCACTGGCTGCTGGGGTCCATCCACGCGGGCAAACCCTCTCTCTATCCCCTGCCGGACCCGGTGGAGCGCGCCTGGCAGCAGAGCCGCGCCCTGGTGATGGAGGTGGACATGACCCACATCAGCCAGGAGCAGTGGCAGGAGATGGGCGCCATCACCCGGCTCGTCGACGGCAAGACCCTCAAGGATCACCTGCCCATCGACCTCTACCGTCGCACCCTCATCGCTGCGGGCCAGAATGGTCTGAACGAGAGCATGCTGGCCCCGCTGCGTCCCTGGTTTGCGGCCATTACCCTGACCCAGGCGGCCCTGGAGCGCACCGGCTATCGCGGTGAATACGGTGTCGACCAGCACTTCGCCAAGCGGGCGAACGACGGCGGCAAGCCCATCGTCGGGCTGGAGACCCTGCTGGAGCAGCTCGGCTATCTCGCGAGCGTCGGCGACAACCAGACCCTGATGCTGGAGAGCACCCTGGACGAGCTGCCCGACATCCAGCAGGGGTTCGACGCCGTGATGACCGCCTGGCAGAACGGGGACGAGGCCACCCTCATCAATCTGCTCAGGGAGGAGATGGCGCCGCCCAAGCTGCAAGCCTGGCTGGAACAGACCCTGCTGGCGGAGCGCAACCGCAACTGGGTCAAGAAGTGGCCCAGCCTGCCGAACGAGAGCTTTATCGTGGTAGGGGCCCTGCATCTTTACGGCGAGCACGGGCTGCTCGCCCTGCTGGAGCAGCAGGGCTGGCGCATCACGCCCCTCACCGAACCGACCCTGGAGAAAGCAAAATAGCGTCCAGTCCGGCGACCTGACGCGCCGGATGCGCGTCGGCTCACAGAATTTGCTGCCGATTAAATAACCAGAGAGGGAGTTGATCGAGATCATCCCCTCCCTCCTGAAGAGGTATCTATCATGCCTGTCACCGCCCAGTGACAGGAGTGAACGAGATGGAATTCTGGATGAACCTGATGTTTGGCAACAGCGTGGGGCTGATGTCCATGCTGGTGATTTTCGGCACCTTCCTGCTCATCAGCGCCTATGCGGTCTATTTCATCTACAAGGTGATGCACGCAGAGCCGCCCAAAGAGGGGCAATAACCAGGCTCGCTCAGACCGCCTTACCCGGCAGGGGCCTGGGCCTGCGAGCGTTGCCATTCTAAGGCCCACCAAGGCCCGCTATACTGGCTCCCTCATTTTCATGCGGGGAGCCTGCCGTGTCTCATAACGACGAACTCTCACTGTTCCTGCAGGAAGTGGCCGACGTGCGGCCCCTTCGCAGCGACCATATCGCCCCCGTTGCGGGCAACAACCAGCCCACCGAGGCGCAACTCGCGCGCCGGGAAGCCGCCACCGCCGAACAACTCACCCTGGATCACCTCGGCACGGAAGCAGTCGAGATGCTGGACCCCCATGCCATCGTCGGCTTCAAGCGTGACGGCGTGCAGGAGGGGGTCTACAAGAAGCTGCGCCTTGGCAAATACGAGCTGCAAGGCTCCCTCGACCTGCACCACAAGACGCTCAACGAGGCCCGTATCGCCCTGGTGCAGTTCATTGCCGAATGCGAAGTGCGGGATATCCGCTGCCTGCTGATCCTGCACGGCAAGGGGGAGCGCAGCACCCCGCGTGCCCTGCTCAAGAGCCATGTCAGCGCCTGGCTGCCACAGTTGCCTTCGGTGATGGCCATGCACAGCGCCGAGCGCCGCCACGGCGGCAGCGGTGCGCTCTACGTATTGCTGCGCAAGAGCGAGCGCAAGAAGGCGGAAAACCGCGAACGGCACCAGAAGCGCCTCGGCTGACTGCCTGAGGGTGGCACCAGGATGGATGGCAGTGCTAGCATCGGGCGGCCCCGATCATGCCAGGTACGGGGTGCATACCATCAGGGACGATAACAAGGACAATCCCATGTCATACCAGAAACTCGAACAACATCAGCAACAACTGCACCGCCTCTCCCACCTCTCCGCCATCTGCGGCTGGGATCAGGCCGCCATGATGCCGGAGGGGGGCAACGAGGCCCGCGCCGAAGCAATGGCGGAGCTCGGCGTGCTGATCCACGGCAAGCGCACCGCCCCCGAGCTTGGGGAGTGGATTGCCAAGGCAGAGAGTGAACCGCTGGACGAGCACCAGCGTGCGAACCTGCGGGAGATCAAGCGCCAGTGGCAGGATGCAAGCCTGCTGCCGGGGGCGCTGGTGGAGGCGCTGTCGCTCGCCGGCAGCAAATGCGAGCACGCCTGGCGTCGCCAGCGCAAGGAGAACGACTGGGCAGGTTTTGCCCCGAACCTCGAGGAGGTGGTGCGCCTGTCGCGGGAGGTGGCGACCTTGCGCGCCGACGCGCTCGGGGTGCGCCCCTATGACGCCATGCTGGCGCTGTACGAGCCCGGCATGACGAGCGCGAGGCTGGATCAGATCTTCGGCGATCTGACGAGCTGGCTGCCCGGCCTCATCCAGACCGTGAGCGAGCGGCAGAAGAGCGACACCCTCCTCACCCCGCAAGGCCCGTTCCCGGTTGCGACGCAGCAGGCGCTCGGCCAGGAGGTGATGGGACTGCTCGGCTTTGATTTTGCTCACGGCAGGCTCGACGTGAGCAGCCACCCGTTCTGCGGCGGCGTGCCGACGGACGTGCGCATCACCACGCGCTACAACGAGCAGGAGTTCGTCTCCAGCCTGATGGGCATCGTCCACGAGACGGGCCACGCACGCTACGAGCAGGGCCTGCCGCGCGCACTGCTCGGCCAGCCGGTGGCCGAGGCGCGCTCCATGGGCATTCACGAGAGCCAGAGCCTGTTCTGCGAGATGCAACTCGGCCATCACCCCGCGTTCCTCACGCTGATTGCGCCGCGCATTCGCGCGCACTTCGGGGCAGAGGATGCGCTCGCACCCGCGAACCTCGAGAAGCTGTACAACAGGGTCGAGCCCGGCTTCATCCGCGTCGATGCGGACGAAGTCACCTACCCTGCTCACGTCATCCTGCGCTACGAGCTGGAGCGGGACCTGATGGAAGGGCGCATCGAGGTCGCGGACATCCCCGAGCTGTGGGACGCGAAGATGCAGCAGTGGCTCGGCTTGTCCACGAAGGGCAATTACCAGAACGGCTGCATGCAGGACATCCACTGGACGGACGGCTCGTTTGGCTACTTCCCGAGCTACACGCTCGGCGCCATGTACGCGGCGCAGCTGCGCTTCGCACTCGAGCGTGAGCTCGGCGACATGGGCACGCTCGTAGAGTCCGGCCGCCTGCCGGAGATCTTTGGCTGGCTCGGTCGCCATATCTGGTCCCAGGGCAGCCTGCACGGCACGGACGAGCTCATTCGCCGCGCGACCGGTGAGGCGCTCAATCCCCAGTGGCTGCGCAAACACCTCGAACAGCGCTATCTGAAATAAGCGAGGTTGAACCCCCTCCCAGCCTCCCCCTTCACAAGGGGGAGGAGCTAACCCCGCCCCCGTTCACAGAGGGGAGCTGTTTGTCCCCTCCCCTTACGAAGGGGAGGGTTAGGGTGGGGTCCTGCCCCCCTAACCTTACAAAGGGAGGACTGGGATTCCTCGGATCGCACTATTTTTGCTATTCCTGTCCGTTTTTGGCTAGTCACCCCTCTCGCCCCCGCTTAGTCTCTGGGGCATGCCCACAGCAACCCGAGCCATGCCATGACCACAGCGCCCCCGCATTCATCCCAACGGGACGAGATCATCCCGGGTCTCACCCGGGAGCAGTGCCACGCCGCACGCCTCGCGCGAGACGCGCGTTTCGATGGCCGCTTCTTCACCGGGGTGCTCTCCACCGGCATCTATTGCCGCCCCGTGTGTCCGGCGCGGGCACCGCATGAGCACAATGTGCGCTATTTTCGCTTCGCGGCGGCGGCAGAGCAGCACGGGCTGCGCCCCTGCCTGCGCTGTCGCCCCGAGCTCGCACCGGCCCAGAGCGGCGATCTGCCACCGCTCATCGCCCAGGTGCTGGTGCGCATCGAGCGCGGCGAGCTGGCGGAGCACAGCCTGGGCGAGCTCGCGGCGCAGGCCGGGATCACGGAGCGCACCCTGAGGCGCCAGTTCGAGCAACACCTCGGTGCCTCGCCGAAACAGGTGGAACAGACGCGCCGCCTGCTGCTTGCGAAACGGCTGCTGACGGAGACGCGCCTGCCCATCACGGACGTGGCGTTTGCCGCAGGCTTTGCGAGCATTCGTCGCTTCAACGACGCCTGGCTGCAGGCGTATGGGATGACACCGGGCGCCCTGCGCAAGCAGGAAGGGGGCGCGCCGCAGGAGACACCGCAATCTAGCCTGCAACTGCACCTGCTGTATCGCCCGCCGTTCGACGTCCAGGCCATGCTCGCGTTCTACCGGTTGCGCGCCATTCCGGGGCTGGAGCGGGTGGATGAGCACGGTTACGAACGCCGTCACCGGGTCGGCGAGCAGGAGGGGATCATCCGCATCGAGCCCGTCGAGGGGGAAAGGCTCAGACTCACGGTGCGGGATCTGCCGCCGGGTGCGCTGCCGGACATCCTGTACCGCGTGCGCCGCATGTGGGATCTCGACGCCGACATGGGCCGCATCGGCGAACACCTGGGGCAAGATCCGCTGCTCGCCGGCATCCAGGGACGATGGCCCGGGGTGCGGCTGCCGGGGGGGTGGGATGAATACGAGGTGATGCTGCGCGCCATCGTCGGCCAGCAGGTGTCGGTCAAGGGTGCCATCACCATCATGGGGCGCCTGGTGGCGCGCACCCTGGCGCAGTTCGGCACCGCGCAGCTGCCCACCCCGACCCAGCTGTGCGAGCTGGATCTCGACGGCATCGGCATGCCGGGCAGCCGCATCCGCACGCTGCAGGGGCTGGCCGCGGCGCTCGCAAGCGGCGCGCTCACCCTGGGCAGCGCGAGCGACGAGCAACTGCTCGCGCTGCCGGGCATAGGCCCCTGGACTGTCGCTTACTGGCGGCTGCGCTGCGGGCTCGACACGGATGCCTTCCCCGCCTCGGATCTCGTGCTGCAAAAGGCGCTGGGGGGCGGTGACAAGCTGCCGGTGAAAGAGGTGACAGCGCGCAGCGCCCCCTGGCAGCCGTGGCGCGCCTACGCCGCGAGCTGGCTGTGGCACGCCATGAGTGAACAACCGGCGCTGCTCACCCGGCCAACACAGGCACAAGACGAGGAGAAGACCCCATGATCCGCTATGACATGATGCCCACCGACCAGGGCGAACTGCTGGTCGCCATCGACGAACGCGGTCTGGTCCATGTGGACTTCCTGGCCGGACTGCGGCCGCTGCCCGACATGCAGGACTGGCAGCAGGACGGCGAGGCGCTCGCCCCCTTCCTCGCCGAGTTTCAGGGCTACTTCGCGGGCAGGTTGCAGCGCTTCACCCTGCCGCTCGCCCCCAGGGGCACGGCGTTTCAACAAGCGGTGTGGCAGGCGCTGTGCGACATCCCCTACGGGGAGACCCGCAGCTACGGCGACATCGCCCGCGCCATCGGCAAGCCAAACGCGGTGCGGGCGGTGGGTGCCGCGAACGGTCGCAATCCGCTCTCCATCATCATCCCCTGCCACCGGGTGATCGGCCAGAATGGCAGCCTCACCGGCTATGCGGGAGGCCTGCCCATCAAGCAGGCACTGCTGACGCTGGAGAGGGCCTCTCGTTGATCCGGCGCCACCCGGCCAGGGCTCACTGCCGCTGCGCCAGCCAGCCGTGAAACCCCAGCACCTGAAAGAAGCGGTGCGCCGCCGCGAAACCGGCCCCTTGCAAGAGGCGGCGGGTCTGTCCCTCGTCCAGGGAGGTGAAGTCCTCTCCGAGGCGGCGCACCATCTGCTCGCAGGCAGGAAGCGGCAAACCGGCGAGGGCCGCTTGCAACCCCATCGCCTTTCGCTCGAGCGGGTCCGTGGGCGCCATCAGATCCGCCAGCAGCAGGGGAGCACCAGGATTGAGCTGGCGATAAATATCACCCAATAGCGCGGCTTTGGCATCTTGCGCCAGAAAATGCAGAACCAGCAGACAGAGTGCACCATCGCAAGGCTTATCCACCACAGGCAATGCGCCCAGGTGCCAGCACACCCTCTCCCCCATGCCCGCCTGCTCGGCCCGCATCCTGGCATGGGCCAGCATGTCCGCCGAGACATCCTGGGCCACAAAGGTCCAGCGGGGGCAGAGACGGCCAAGCAGCAGCAACTCGCTGCCCGTGCCCACCCCCACCAGCAGCACACGGGCCTGCTGGCCCAGCGCGGCCATCAGCCGGGAGGCACAAAGCTGATGCAGCAGCTCGTAGCCTGGCACCAGCAGGGGGATGCGGCTGTCATAGGCCTTCGCCCCTTCTCCTTCGAATCGCTCCGTCATCTTTTGCTCCTTTGGTGTGAGCCCCCTTGATAGGGGCTGCCGCCGGGAGAAGGTCAAGAGCCACAGGGGCGAGCCAGTTGCCAGCCCTTCCCATGAAGGGAGGGCCCTAGCCCCCCTTGCCCAGCGCCGCTTTCAGAGCCGGATTGAAGACGCGCTGGAGGGAGGCGGGGTTGTTCACCAGCTTGGCCGCCGGGCGGCGCGGGCGCCTGACCAGCTCGCCGCCACAGTTGGGGCAGGTCAGGTGCAGATACTGATCGTTGCACTCGGCGCAGAAGGTGCACTCGAAGGAGCAGATGTAGGCCGTCGCCGTGTCGGCGGGCAGATCCCGGTCACAGCACTCGCAGTTGGGTCTGAGTTCAAGCATGGCAAGATCCTGATGCACAAGGGGAAGCGGGAAAGAGGGCTGCTCAGTCGACGATAAAGAGGCGAGCGCCCAGTTCGGTATAGGAGCGATGGGGTTCGGCGTTGTCCGCCACCTGGTAGCTCATGCCCGGCGTCAGGGTGAAGACGCGGCCATCCTGCAACTCGGTGTGCAGCTCCCCTTCGAGGCAGAGCAGCACATGGCCCTTGCTGCACCAGTGATCCGCCAGATACCCGGGGGAGTACTCCACCATTCGCACCCGCAGCTCCCCGAACTGCCGGGTGTGCCAGCGGGCGACGCCGCGCTCTCCCTTGTGTTCGGTCGGCGGGACCTCGGCCCAGTTCGTGGTGCAAAACGGCAGTGCATTGATGTTCATGACGGATCCTTTGTCAGAAGAAGGCTGGGGGAAGGTGCCTCACCACGGGATATCCGTGACAAGGCCGCGCCCCATACTGCCATCAAATCCGCTCCAGCCCCATGCCCACACGGGCAATCATCCCCTCTTCAAACTTCCCATCACCTGCATCTCGCAGCGATGGCAGTCAAAACGCAGGCGGAAACTCTCCTTGCCCATCTTGAGCTCCAGGGGCTCGGCCTTGAGACCGGGCACCTCCTTGGGGCAGAGCTGCTGGCTGTAGCGGATGCAGTGCTTCGTTGTCATCAGCACCACTTCCCGCTCCTCCTTGTTCGCCTCATACGCGGGGGCGATGCTCCCCACCCCGTGTTCGCGAAAGAACTGCTCCGCCGCGCTGTTCAGCACGTTGCCGAGGTAGGAGAGCCGATGTTGGGGATAAACGGCGCCTCGCAGGGGAATGCGCCGCTCGGGTCGCCGGTAGGCAGCCAGACGGGCCGCCTCCAGGGCGGCAATGCCGTCCCGGCGCAAGCCGTTAAGCTGTGAAGCCGCAATAAACAGCGGCCTCGTTATTGCCAACTCAATCTGGCGAGCCACAAACAGGGTGTTGCCGAGTTTGCCGAGCTGATCCCTGGCCTGCTGCAGCGCCCGTTCCGGGTTGTCGGCCAGCTGCTGGTCGCAGGGGAGCATGACGGCGGCGCCAATGCCCTGCTCGTCCACAAGTTCGAGCCGCAGTCCCTCGTCGCACTCCGATAGCCGCATATCGACCCGGATGCGGCGATCCGCGCTCCCCTTTTCGAGCTGCTTGCTGAAGGCCTGATCGTGGTTGCGAAAGATCTCGGTGCCCACCTTGAGACCGGGCATGGGTTCCGACAGGAGTAACCGCTTGCTCTGTGCCTTCTCTTCCACTTTATTGAGGCGCATGCCCACCAGCTCGCCCCCCGGCTTGAAGAAGCCGAGGCCATCGCCGTTGTTGAGGGCAACGGCCTGGCCGTCGATCTCGATGCCATCGCGGGTCACGCTGGTGACGCGCCCGAGCGGCTCCCCGACGTATTTCGGGCTGCGCGGCGAGTCGATGCCTGGCTGTCGGCCATGGAGGAAGTAGTCGGTGCTGCCCCGGTTGAAACTCTTCTTGGGATCCGGCGTAAAGGTGTAGCTGCAACGACCGGCGGAAGCGGCCACCAGATCGGGGCGGCGCTCCAGGATGGTGTCCAGCTTCTGGCGATACCAGGCGGTGACGTTCTTGACGTAGTCGAGCCCCTTGAGGCGCCCTTCAATCTTGAAGGAGCGGATCCCTGCGGCGATCAGCGCCTCCAGGTTGTCGGTCTGATCCATGTCTTTCAAGGAGAGCAGGTGGCTGTTTTCCACCAGCACCTCCCCCGCCGGCGTTTGCAGGGAACAGGGCAGTCGACAGAGCTGGGCGCACTCGCCGCGGTTCGCGCTGCGCCCGGTGCGGGCGTGGCTGATGTTGCACTGGCCGCTGTAGGAGACGCACAGGGCACCGTGGATGAAGAACTCCAGCTGCACGCTCGTGGCGGCGCTTATCTCGCGGATCTGCGCAAGGGAGAGCTCGCGGGCCAGCACCACCTGGGAGAAGCCCACGTCCTGCAGAAACTTTACCTTTTCCGGGGTGCGGTTGTCGGTCTGGGTACTGGCGTGCAGCGCGATGGGGGGCAAATCGAGCGCCAGCAGCCCCATGTCCTGCACGATCAGCGCATCGGCCCCTGCCTCGTAGATCTGATGGGTCAGGCGCCAGGCCTGCTCCAGCTCGTGGTCGTGCAGCAGGGTATTGAAGGCGACGAAGACCTGGGCGCCGAAGCGGTGGGCATGGCGCGCCAGCGCCTCGATGTCCTCGAGGCTGTTGCCTGCTGCGCTGCGGGCACCGAAGGCGGGGCCCCCCATGTAGACGGCGTCGGCGCCGTGGTTGATGGCCTCGATGCCATAGGCAAGGTTCTTGGCCGGGGCCAGCAACTCCAGGCGGTTGTGATGGTTCTGATCGCGCATAACGTCCGGTTCGAAGGGCTGCAAATGGCCGCCACTCTAGCCAGACTCCCCGCCCCCCGCCTTGATCCCGCTTAAGATCACCGCAGAATGCAGGATTGGCCCCCGTACAAGGACATCTGGCGGGCCCTCATCCCCCGGCCCTGACAGAATGCCGACTACGCTGGCACCCGACGCGGAGCTAGATCACGACCTTGAGGGCCAGCCCCAGCAGCACCAGGCCACTCACCTTGTCGATCACGGTGGATTTGGCCTTGAGCCAGGCGAGTACGGGCCCGCGAGAGAGCACCAGGGCCACCAGCACATACCAGAGCGCATCGATGCCGCCTGCGGTCAGCATCATGATGCCCCCCTCACGCCAGCCGGTGTCGGCGTGCACGAACTGGCTGAACAGGGCGATAAAGAAGATGGCGAGCTGGGGGTTCAAGAAGGCCACCATAAAGCCCTCGAACGCCCCTTGACGTCCCCGTGGCCGGTGTCCCTCCTCCTTGCCTGCCTCACCCCCTGCAGGCCTGGCCAGCAACGCCTTGATCCCGAGCCAGGCGAGAAACGCCGCGCCGCCGTAGCGGATGAGATCGAACAGCAGCGGGGTCTGGGTGATCAGGATGGCGAGGCCGAGGGCCGTGATCAGCGCATAGATGCCGACTCCCAGGCCATGTCCCAGCGCCGTGGCAACCCCGTGGCCCTGCCCTCCCTGCACCGTATTGCGGATGATCAGTGCCAGGCTCGGCCCCGGGCTGATGGCCCCCATTACGCAAATGGCGGCCAGCGCCAGCCAACTCGTCAGCTCCATACCTTCTCTTCCTTCGTGTCGATTGTTGTCACCCTGGATCAGGGTAGGGGGTGGCTCGCTATGCCAAAAGTGAAAGTTATGAATAGAGCCCATAGCCAGTGGCTATAGAGTGGCACAACCCGCTGCCATCAGCGGCTCGCCTGCGGCCCTCGGGCCAACTGCTTGCGACTCGCCCCCAAGGTGAATTGCAGGTGATCCCGCAGGAAGGGATAGGCCAGCTCGCGAAACCAGCGGTGAGCCGGATCCAGGTGGTGGCGCTGGTGCCACAGCAGATGATACTGCTGGACCCGGGTGGCGAAGGGGAGATCGCAAAAACTCAGGGCATGTTCCCGGGAGAGCTGCCAGGCGATATGGGCCGGGGTGGTCATCAGACAGTCTGTGCGCAGCAGCACCTCCACCGCGGCCTGGAAGAAGGGCACCCGGGCAAACCAGCGGCGGGAGAGCCCGCGGGGGGCCAGCACCTGCTCCACCGGGCTGTCCTTGTCCCCGCCCCCGCTCACCTGCAGGTGGGGCCAGGCGAGGTAATCCTCCAGGCTGAGCGCCATGCCAGAGAGCGGGTGATGGCGCCCCATCAGCACCACCAGCCTGTCCTCCCCCTGATGCAGGCCGCGGATCTGGTCCGGCACCAGCTCCGTGATGGTGGAGACCATGTCCAGCTCCGATTGCCAGAGCTGGGGCAACTGGCGCTTGTCCCACAGGCTGTACTCCAGCGCCGCCCGGGGGGCGGCCCTCGCCAGGGCCGCACAGATGTCCGGCAGGATGTGCTGGGCCACGTAGTCGGAGGAGGCGAGCCGAAACACCCGCTCGCAGCGCTCGGGGGCAAATTCCGGCGCCTCGTAGAGCCGCTCCAGGGCACCGAGGGAATCGGCAAGCTGGGCCGCCAGGGCCTCGGCCCGCGGGGTCAGCAGCCAGCGCTGCCCTTCCCGCACCAGCAGCTCGTCGCCAAACTCGCTGCGAAGCTGGCCGAGCTGCTTGCTGATGGAGGGCTGGCTCAGGTTCAGCAGCTCCGCCGCCCGGCTGATGTTGCGGGTCTCCAGCAGCACCTTGAGGGTGGGCAAGAGATTGAGATTCGCTTTGTGCACAGGAGTCACCTCGGGAAGGGGTCGCCGGGATCGGGCCTTCATCTTACGGCAAGGAGAAGCGGAAATTTAAGCAAAATCACGGTCTTGCTCCCCCCACTCCCCTTACACTGGAGGGGCCGCAGGATGACAGTGAACGCCCCGTGCGGCATAATTTCGCCACTTTCCGCCCCAGGGCGGCCATCACGACAAGCGACGACAAGATGACATACGCCACTATCACCGGGTGGGGAAAATGCCTGCCCCCCGCCTCGCTGACCAACGATGACCTCGGCACCATCATGGATACCTCGGACGAGTGGATCTACCCGCGCACCGGCATCAAGGCCCGCCGGGTCTCCCATGTCAGCACCCAGGCGCTCGCCACCCTGGCCGCCCGTCGCGCCCTGGCGTGCGCAGGCCTGGACGCCGCCGCCCTCGATGGCATCATCCTCGCGACCGCCACCCCGGGCACGCTGGTCCCCAATGGCGCCTCCGCCGTGCAGCAGGCCCTCGGCGCCCACAAGGCGGCGGTGTTCGACCTCAACGCCGCCTGCACCGGCTTTGTCTATGCCCTCTCGGTCGCCACCTCCCTGGTGCAGACCGGCATGATGCAAAGGGTGCTGGTGATCGGTGCCGAGCGATTGACCCAGTTGCTGGACTGGGCCAAGCGCGACACCGCCGTGCTGTTCGGAGATGGCGCCGGCGCCGTCATCATCGAGGCAAGCGAGCAGGAGAGCGGCCTGATTGCCAGCAAGCTCGGTTGTGACAGCGAAGCGCGGGAGATACTGCACGTGCCGAACTTCGGTACGGATCGGGTGCGTTTCGACGACATTGACGGCCTCTTCACCTTCAACTTCGAGGGGCAGGAGATCTTCAAGCGCGCCGTGCGCGGCATGGGCGAAGCCACCGGCACCGTACTGGCCCAGGCGGGCATCGCCCCCGAGCAGGTCGACCTCATCGTGCCGCACCAGGCGAACGTGCGCATCATCGAGACCCTGGCCAAGCGGATGAACGCCCCCATGGAGAAGGTGATGGTCAACATAGAGCAGTACGGCAACACCTCCGCCGCCACCGTGCCCATCGCCCTGTGCGAGGCGCTGGAGCAGGGTCGGGTCAAGCCGAACAGCTACCTGCTGACCGCCGCCTTCGGGGCCGGGCTGACCTGGGGCGCCGCCCTCATCAAATGGGGAGATCGCGTCACCCCGATCGCGAATTGCGACGAGGTGCTGCCCCCCTGCGAGCAGAGCGCCCTCGAACTCATCGCCCATGCGGTGCAGGGTTGCCAGCAGGCCCGCCCCGCCGACGCCTGAGCGAGCGCCCGCTCCCCATGATCCGCCAGGAGCCCCGGGGCTCCTGGCTGCCAGCCCCCTACGCCCCCTCGCCGTTTCGGCAGCGACATAAAAGTCATTGAAAAGTGTGAATTTTGAGCGAAACATATCAAAAAATGACCACTTGACATTTTTTTGTCGTCAGAATGCGGCCAAGGGGTTCACAACCTTGCCGGATCTGGTAGTATGCGGCCTCGCACTTGGGGAGGGGTTCCCGAGCGGCCAAAGGGATCAGACTGTAAATCTGACGGCTCTGCCTTCGAAGGTTCGAATCCTTCTCCCTCCACCATTCAAGTGCGTCAAGTAAGTAAAAATCAGGAAAATACCCCGTGGAGGGGTTCCCGAGCGGCCAAAGGGATCAGACTGTAAATCTGACGGCTCTGCCTTCGAAGGTTCGAATCCTTCTCCCTCCACCATCTTCCTGAACACAATATGCAATGCCCCTGTGGAGGGGTTCCCGAGCGGCCAAAGGGATCAGACTGTAAATCTGACGGCTCTGCCTTCGAAGGTTCGAATCCTTCTCCCTCCACCATTCTTCAGACAACCCGGCCTCGCGCCGGGTTTTCGCTTTTCTGGATAGAATCCACATGGCGCTGTCAGATCTGACAATTGCCCTTCCCGCACTTTTTAGAAACAGTGGAGCCTCATGTCGCAAGGAGTGCACACAGATGTTTGAAATCTGGGATGAAACGGGTCGCGAGCACGGGCTGACACTGCCCGAGCTGCAACTGCGGCTGCGGGATTATCAGGGAGACGTGATGGTGCGCTACCTCAACCGCCTCGGCCTGCCGAGCACCCTCTTCCTGACCATCCGTCAGGGATGCGCCTATCAGCGCTTCAAGGCGGGCTCCCCCATGCTCGACTGGTCCTTGCTTGCCCAGGCCATGCACGCAGCCCCCCTGGCTGGCGCCGCACCTGCACAGGGCCATGCCCTTCCCTGACCCCCTCCTTCCTGCCCACGCCCATTATCAGACTCTTCCTACAGCCTCCCTTTAGACCCTCCCTGTATGATGCGCAGCCATGTTCCCGTCAGGTGAGAGCCATGTTTGCGTTCAAAGAAGAGTATCCCGTGAGTGCCATGGTCAGCATGGCGGATATCGTCGTCCCCTTTTACCAGCCCATCATCGGCCAGGATCGTCAGGTCAAGGGGTATGAGGTGCTGGCCAGACGCTGGGATGCCGGCAGCCAGGGTTATCAGGGCATCGATTTTGCCGCCCTCGGCGAAGATGACGCTCTGCACCTGGATATCGTCATGCTCAGGGCCATCATGCGCGATCTGCCCGTGCTCGCCCAAAAAGGCCCCTATGCGCTCTCCATCAACCTCAATCCGGCGCTCTCCAGCCCCACCTACCGCAATCTGCTGTTGCTGGTGCTGCTCCAGGCCCGCAAGCTGGGGATCGCCATCTGGTTCGAGGTGCTGGAACACGTCAGGATCAAGCACCAGCACAGGGAGATGATCGAGGTGTTGCGAGCCCATGGCGCCCACATCGCCTGTGACGACTTCGGCTCCCTGGCATGCAACTTCCAGCGCCTGATGATGCTCCCCTACGAGATCGTGAAACTGGATCGTTCCCTGCTGCTCCAGGCTGTACGCAGCACCCATGCCCTCAACATGCTGACGGGGCTGGTGAAATACCTGCAACGACTCGGCATGGCCGTGGTGTGCGAGGGAGTGGAGACCCAGGCCCATATCGAGGTGGCGAACCGGCTGGGCTGCGACTACCAGCAGGGCTACGCCTACGCCATTCCCTCCCCTCTCTCCCGCTGGGCCTGAGCCGAGCGCTTGCGTGTCACGGGGGAAACCCGGGCACCTTTCCCATGAAATTCGGCAGGGTGCTGCCATTTTCCTGCCAAAGATGGCAGGCTGTCCCGGCCACACTGACGCCGAGGCCCGACATGGTTCGCTTTGCCACCTTCAATCTCGCCTTCGATCGCACTGCACCCGGCATGCTGGGGGAAGAGCTCGCCCTGACCCGCACCGAGCAGGATGCCCTGCTGGCCCGCCTCGCCGACGGCACCTTGAGCGGCGCCGAGAAGACCAAGGCCCTCGACGTGCAGCAGATCCGCAACATCGCCGAAATCATCCAGCGCACCCGGCCGGACGTGTTGCTGCTGAGCGAATTCGACAATGACGGCAAGGGCAGCGACACCACGGACCTCCACGCCTTCAACGACAACTACCTGGCCCATGCCCAGCACGACGAGGTGACCGCCATCAGCTATCCGGTGCTGCAGAACTTCGCCACCAACACCGGCCTGATGAGCGGCCATGACCTCAACCTGGATGGCCGAGTGAGCAGGCCGGACGACGCCTGGGGCTTTGGCAGCTATCACGGCCAGTACGCCTTCGCCGTGATGTCCCGGTATCCCATCGATACCAGGCAGATCCGCACCTTCCAGACCTTCAAGTGGAAGGAGATGCCGGGCGAAGCGAACCCCGTCATCGACGACTGCCACAACCCCAGGGCACCGATCCCGAGCGGCCGCCAGTGTGGCGATGCCTGGTATGACGACGCCGCCTGGCAGGCGCTCCCCCTCTCCTCAAAGAACCACGCCGACGTGCCGGTGCGCATCAGGCAGGGAGACAGGGAGGAGGTGCTCCACTTCCTTATCTCCCACCCGACCCCGCCCATCTTCGGCAACGCGGCGCGCCACAACGTCAAACGCAACCGTGCGGAGATAGCCTTCTGGCAGGACTATGTGGCAGGGGCAGGCTACATGGTGGATGACGCAGGCAAGGCGGGTGGCTTGGCCGAGGGCGCCAAGTTCGTCATCGCCGGGGATCTCAACGCCGATCCCCAGATTGGCGATGGGGATCTCACCGCCATTCAGGCGCTGCACAACCATGTGCTGGTCAATCAGGCCGTCACCAACGGCGCCCTGATCCCGGTCAGCCAGGGCGGCCCCGAGTGCCTCGCCAGCCAGCCGGATCAGTGCAAGCGCAACAACAACCGCCCCACCCCGGAGCGCATCACCAGCAGCAGCGGCCTGCAGCTCGACCACGTGCTGCCCTCCGCCAACCTGAACGCGGTCGCCTCCGGCGTGTTCTGGCCGGCCAGCTTCGAGCCGGGCCATCACTTGGTGCATGACGCCAAGCTGGGCATCGCCAAGGGAGTCAGCTCGGATCACCGCATGGTGTGGGTCGACGTCGCGCTCGATTGACCGGCAGCCAGGGCGAAGGGATGCCTTTGGCTCAGGGTGCCGGCAAATCTGTGCGCAGGCGCGCTATTCCGGTGCCCGCGGCTTGCGGCACAAATCGGGGTTTGCTAATACTCCGCGTCCATTGGATGAGCATCCCTTTCGAGATAGTGTGCCGTGGCTTTCGAACAATTCGCGCTCGTGATATCTCTCTTCCAGCAGCTGTGCGTCTATCTGGTGATCGCCTGGCTGCTCTCCAAGACGCCGCTCTTCATGCCGCTGACCCAGGTGACCCTGAGCTGGCCCCACAAGATCCTCTGCTACCTCATCTTCTCCGGCTTCTGCGTCATGGGTACCTACTTTGGCCTCAGGGTCGAGGACTCCATCGCCAATACCCGCGCCATCGGTGCCGTGCTGGGGGGCATCGTCGGTGGCCCTGTGGTGGGGCTGCTGGTGGGGCTCACCGGCGGCATCCATCGCTACTCGCTGGGGGGCTTTACCGCCCTGGCCTGCACCTTCTCCACCATCGCCGAGGGGCTGCTCGGCGGCCTGGTGCACCGCCACTTCGTCGCCCGCCACCGGCTCGACCTGCTGTTCAGTCCCTGGGTGGTGGGGTCGGTGGCCCTCATCGCCGAGCTGATGCAGATGGGCATCATCTTGCTGGTGGCCCGCCCGTATGACGACGCCGTCCACCTCATCGAGAACATCATCGCCCCCATGCTGGTGGCCAATACCCTGGGGGCCGCCATGTTCATGCGGATGATCCTCGATCACCGCGCCATGCTGGAGAAGTACTCGGTCGCCTTCTCCGCCCGCGCCCTCAAGATCGCCGAGCGGGCGATGCGGGTGCTGGACAAGGGCTTCACCCAGCAGGCGTGCCAGCAGATGGTGCGCATTCTCTACGAGGAGACCGGGGTGGGCGCGGTGGCCATCACCGATCGGGAGAAGCTGCTCGCCTTCATCGGCATCGGCGAGGATCACCACCTGCCGGGCACCGCCATCAACTCGGCCCACACCTTCAAGGCGATCCAGCACAACGAGGTGGTCTATGCCGACGGCAACCTCATCCCCTACAGCTGCAACCTGCATCCCCAGTGCCGGCTCGGCTCCTCGCTGGTCATTCCGCTGCGTGGGGAAGAGGGGTCGGTGGTGGGCACCATCAAGCTCTACGAGCCCAAGCGCAAGTTCTTCTCCTCCATCAACCGCACCCTGGGAGAGGGGATCGCCCGGCTGCTCTCCGGCCAGATCCTGGCCAGCAAGTACAACGAGCAGAAGCGGCTGCTGGCCCAGTCGGAGATCAAGCTGTTGCAGGCGCAGATCAACCCGCACTTCCTGTTCAACGCCCTCAACACCCTGGCGGCGGTGATCCGGCGCGACCCCGAGGATGCCCGCACCCTGGTGCACCACCTCTCCACCTTCTTTCGCAAAAACCTCAAGCGGCAGGGGGACGAGGTGACCCTGGCCGACGAGCTGGAGCACGTGAACGCCTACCTGCACATCGAGCAGGCCCGCTTCGCCGAGCACCTGAGCGTGCAGATCCATATTCCCGAACCGCTGCTGGAGTACCGGCTGCCCACCTTCTCCCTGCAGCCCATCGTCGAGAACGCCATCAAGCACGGCATCTCCCAGATGTTCGAGCCGGGCAAACTGACCCTGACGGCGCGGCAGGAGGGCGAGCAGCTGGAGCTGGAGGTCTGTGACAACGCCGGCCTCTATCAGGCCAACCGGGAAGAGAGCGGCCTTGGCATGAACATAGTGGACCGGCGCATCAAGGCCCGTTACGGCGCCGAGTACGGGGTCACCATTCACTGCGAGCCCCATCAATCCACCCGGGTGAGGATCACCCTTCCCCTGCAGGAGAGCCCATGCTGACCGCCCTGATCGTCGACGATGAACCCCTCGCCCGCGAGGAGCTGCGGCTGCTGCTGGAGCAGGCGGGCAACATCCGCCTGCTGGGGGAGTGCGCCAACGCCATGGAGGCGCTGCCCGCCATCCATCGCCTCAAGCCCGATCTGCTGTTTCTCGACATCCAGATGCCGCGCATCAACGGGCTGGAGCTGGTGAGCATGCTGGATCCGGACTTGCGCCCCCACATCGTCTTCATCACCGCCTACGACGACTTTGCCCTGCGCGCCTTCGAGGAGAATGCCCTCGACTACCTGCTCAAGCCGGTCACGGCAGAGCGGATGAACAAGGCGCTGGAGCGCATCCAGCGGCTGCTTTCGCCAAAGGGTGAGCTGGCGGACCAGCCGCTGCCGGACCCGACCCGCATCGCCCAGCCCCTGCGCAGCATCCCCTGCAGCGGCCACAACCGCATTCTGCTATTGCCCCTTGGCGAGGTGGAGTTCGTCCACAGCGATCTCACCGGAAACAAGGTGGTGAGCGCCCAGCAGCAGGGCACCACAGAGCTGACCCTGCGCACCCTGGAGGAGAAGACCGGCTTCGTGCGCTGTCACCGCCAATACCTGCTCAACCCCGGCCAGATCCGCGAGATCCTGCTGCTCGACGGCGGCCTGGCGGAGGTGGTGACTCAGGGCGGGCACAAGGTGCCGGTGAGTCGCCGCTACCTCAAGCCCCTCAAGGAGCTGCTGGAAATCCCCTGAGGGGCGAGCCGCTCACCCGCTTCCCGCGCCCGCCGGCTCATCCCTCAAACCGCTCGGGGCCGCTTTTCTGCCGCTCGCGGGCGGCCCTCTGCCACTGACCCTTTCTGCGCTCCCCTTTCCCTGCCGCCTGCGTAGAGTGCAGCCTGAGCCCGGCCAGATTGGCCGCAGGAAAAGGAAACTCCGTCATGCAACACGCAATCACCTTCGTCATTGCGGCCCTCTGCATCCTCGCCATCGCCTATCGCCTCTACGGCGTGTTCTTTGTGCGCAAGGTGCTGCGGGCCGACGACAAGCTGGTCACCCCCTCCCACGAGCTGGAAGATGGCAAGAACTATGTGCCGACCAACAAGTGGGTCAACTTCGGCCAGCACTTCGCGGCCATCGCCGCCGCCGGCCCCCTGGTAGGCCCGGTCCTGGCCGCCCAGTACGGCTACCTGCCGAGCTTCCTCTGGCTGCTGATCGGCTGCGTCATCGGCGGCGCGGTGCACGACACCGTGGTGCTGTTCGCCTCCATGAAGCATCAGGGCAAGTCCCTCTCCGAGGTGGCCAAGGCCGAACTCGGCCCCATCGCCGGCTGGTGCACGGGGCTCGCCATGCTGTTCATCATCACCATCACCATGGCGGGTCTCTCCATGGTGGTGGTACACGCGCTGGAGCGTAACGCCTGGGGCGTGTTCGCGGTCTTCATGACCATCCCCATCTCCATGGTGGTGGGGATCTGGCACAAGCTGACCGGCAACCTGCAAGCCGCCTCCTGGGTGGGCTTCATCGCCGTGCTGGCCTGCGTCTTCTTCGGCCCCTACGTGCAGGAGAGCGCCTTCGGTGCCTGGCTGACCCTGCGCGCCGAGACCATCAGTCTGGCGCTGCCGGTCTATGCCTTCTTCGCCACCGCGCTGCCGGTCTGGCTGCTGCTCACCCCGCGCGGCTACATCTCCAGCTTCATGAAGATCGGCGTGTTCGGCGCCCTGGTGATCGGCGTCATCTGCATCAACCCCGAGATCCAGTTCCCCGCCATGACCCAGTTCGTCCACGGCGGCGGCCCGGTACTGGGCGGCCCGGTCTGGCCCTTCATCTCCATCACCATCGCCTGTGGCGCCATCTCCGGCTTCCACGCCTTCATCGGCTCGGGCACCACCCCGAAACTGGTGGACAAGTGGAACGACATCCTGCCGGTCGCCTTCGGTGCCATGCTGGCCGAGTGCGTGGTGGGCGTGATGGCGCTGATCGCCGCCACCGCCCTGCACCCGGCGGACTACTTCGCCATCAACGCCACCCCGGAGGCCTTCGCCAAACTGGGGATGCAGGTGGTGGACCTGCCCTTCCTCTCCCAGGAGATCGGCATGGATCTGAACGGCCGCACCGGCGGCGCCGTCACCCTGGCGGTGGGCATGTCCTACATCTTCACCAAGGTGCCCTGGTTCAGTAACCTCGCCTCCTACTTCTTCCAGTTCGTGGTGATGTTCGAAGCGGTGTTCATCCTGACCGCCGTCGACTCCGGCACCCGGGTCTCCCGCTACCTCATTCAGGACTTCTTCGGCGAGTTCTACCCGCCCCTCAAGCGCATCGACTGGATGCCGGGCGCCATCGGGGCCAGCGTGCTCGCCTGCGTGATGTGGGGCTATCTGCTGATGTCCGGCGACATTGGCTCTGTGTGGGCGCTGTTCGGGGTATCGAACCAGCTGATGGCCTCGGTGGGCCTCATCATAGGCGCCACCGTCATCCTGCGCCTCGCCAGCAAGCGCCGCTACATGCTGACCTGCCTGATCCCGCTGGCCTACCTGTTCGTGACCGTCAACTACGCCGGTTACTGGATGATGCGCAACGTCTACTTCAACTCGGCCGCCAAGGGCTACAACCCGATGAACGGCGCCATCTCCCTCATCATGCTGGTGCTGGGGGCGCTGATCCTGATCTCCGCCCTGCGCAAGTGGAGCGAGCTGTGGAAGCTGCGCCAGCAGCCCGAGTTCCGGGTGGCCGAGGCGACCGCCTCCTGATCCGTCCAGCCCTCCTCGGACCCCGCCTCGGCGGGGTCTTTCATTGGCGCTGCGCATTCATCCATTGGCATTGACCCGCCCCTTCGCTGTGGTTGAATGGGTCCCCGGATCACAGAACCGCCCGGCCCGGGGTGCTAGCATGCCCCGACGGCCACTTGGCCGCACCGGCCCAAGTGATCCTCCCTCCTCCGCTTTCACCCTTTGAGGACAGCTTTCATGGAACTGCTTCTGCTCAGCAACGGCAAAACCACAGAACACCCCGGCCTGCTCGGCTGGGCCCGGGAGCGGGTACAAACCCTGCTCGCCCGCAAACAGGTCAAGCGCATCCTGCTCATCCCCTACGCGGTGATCCGCAGCGACTGGGACGCCCGCGCCTTCGAACTCAGCGAGAGCCTGGGGGTGAAGGCCATCAGCATCCACCACTTCGACGATCCGGTGGATGCCATCCAGCGGGCCGACGCCATCTTCATCAGCGGCGGCAACACCTGGCGCCTGAACCAGCTGCTGCACGAATACGGCCTGGTGGTGCCCATCCAGCGTGCCGTGCGCGAGCGGGGCGTGCCCTATGTGGGCTGGAGCGCCGGCTGCAACGTGGCTACCCCCAGCATCCGCACCACCAACGACATGCCGGTGTGCAGCGCCGCCGTGCTGCCGGCGCTGGGCCTGTTCCCCGTGCAGATCAACCCCCACTACCTGGATGCCGGCATCAGCGGCCACATGGGGGAGACCCGGGACGAACGGCTCGCCGAGTTCTGTGCCATCAACCCGAGCGAGTCCGTGGTGGCCCTGCGCGAAGGGAGCCTGCTTCAGGTAAGCGGCGAAAACGGCGGCGAGAGCATCGAATACTGGAGCGCCCGGGGCGAGGGCTTCAAGATCTTCAAGCACGGTGAGACCACTCAGGAGTTCATCACGGCCGCGCCCCTGGCCGGGCTGACGCCGTTTCACCCCCTGGCCGGGGCCATGACGACCGCGGCGACCTGAGCGTCCGCCCGCGGGATTTGCCATGCTGTGAGGGGCAAGGGATCTTCCCTCGCCCCTTTTCCTGCCGGCGGGAGGTACCATGACCACCAGGATTGAACACGACAGCCTCGGGGAGATCGCCGTCCCGGTCGATCGGCTCTGGGGCGCCCAGACCCAGCGCTCCCTGCACCACTTCAACATCTCGGGGGAGCGCCAGCCCATGGAGATCATCCATGCCCTGGCCCTCATCAAGTCCGCCTGCGCCCGGGTCAACCACACCCTGAGGCTACTCCCCGCCCGCAAGGCCCAGGCCATCATGGCCGCCGCCGACGAAATCCTGCGCGGCCTGCACGACGCCGAGTTTCCCCTGATGGTGTGGCAGACCGGCTCCGGCACCCAGACCAACATGAACCTCAACGAGGTGCTGGCAAACCGGGCCAGCGAACTGCTCGGCGGCCCCCGGGGGGAAGCGCGGCTGGTGCATCCCAACGACGAGGTAAACAAGAGCCAGTCCAGCAACGATGTCTTTCCGAGCGCCATGAACCTGGCGGCGGTCACCGCCATCACGCAGCGGTTGCTGCCAGCCCTCGCAGCCCTGAAGCAGACCCTGGCAGGCAAGGCCGCCGCCTTCGACCACATCGTCAAGATTGGCCGCACTCATTTGCAGGATGCCACTCCCCTCACCCTGGGCCAGGAGATCTCCGGCTGGGTCGCCCAGCTTGAACAGGGGGAGCGCCATCTACGGGCCGCCCTGCCCCATCTGTGCGAGCTGGCGCTCGGCGGCACCGCCGTAGGCACCGGCCTCAACTGTCCTCCCGGCTTTGCCGAGGCGGTGGCCAGGACCCTGGCCGAGCAGACCGGCCTGCCGCTCATCAGCGCCCCCAACAAGTTCGAGGCCCTGGCGGCGAGTGACGCCCAGGTTCACGCCCACGGTGCGCTCAAGACGCTGGCAGCCTCCCTCATGAAGATCGCCAACGACGTGCGCTGGCTGGCGAGCGGCCCCCGCAGCGGGCTGGGGGAGCTGCTCATCCCCGAGAACGAGCCTGGATCCTCCATCATGCCCGGCAAGGTCAACCCGACCCAGAGCGAGGCCCTCACCATGCTCTGCGCCCAGGTGATGGGCAACGATGTGGCCATCAACATCGGCGGTGCCAGCGGCAACTTCGAGCTCAACGTGTTCAGGCCCATGATCGCCTACAACGTCCTGCAGAGCGTGCGGCTGCTGGGGGATGGCATGCAGAGCTTCCACGACCACTGCGCCGTCGGCATCACCCCGAACCAGGCCAGGATCGACGATCTGCTCTCCCGCTCCCTGATGCTGGTGACGGCCCTTAACCCCCATATCGGCTATGACAAGGCGGCCGAGATCGCCAAGCGGGCGCACCATCAGGGACTGAGTCTGCGGGAGGCGGCCATTGCCTCGGGCCACCTCAGCGCGGAGCAGTTCGATGCCTGGGTGATCCCCGCTGACATGGTGGGTCGCACGTCATAAGGCAGCGCAGCGCACGGCAATCCCATGCCCGGGGCATACCAGCGCAGGTGGCAGGCGCAGCAAATAGGGACAGTGATGGGAAATAAAGATGAAAAGGGTGCCATGGCGCCCTTTTCATTGCAGATCTGCCGTCAGGTCTTGCTCTGGCAGTTGAACATCCAGTGGGTGCCGAACTTGTCCACCAGGGATCCGAAATAGTCACCCCAGAACATCTCCGCCAGCGGCATCTCCACCTGGCCTCCCTCAGCCAGGGCCGCGAACAGGCGATCGGTCTCGCCCCGGCTGTCCGGCTCCAGGTTGAGGTAGCTGTTGTTGCCCTGCACCAGGGTGAACCCCATGCTGGCCGGAGCATCAGTGCCCATCAGCACGTGACCCCCAAGGATGGGCAGGGCCACATGCATCACCAGCTCCCCGTCTTCCTCCGATAAAGGGGGCTGGCCCGGGCAACCCGGGGACTCCTTGAACCTGTGGATGGGGCTGCTGAAGTCACCGCCGAACACTTCGCGATAGAAGAGGAAGGCAGCCTCCGTCTCCCGGGCAAAATTGAGATAGGTGCTGACACGCGCCATGGGTTTCTCCTTGTCACCGATAGCTGGCCCCTGTGGCCAGCTAACAGCATAGAAGAGCACGGGGCTCTGTCAGGTGGCGCTCCGCCCCCTTCTGCGCACGGGGGAGCCGCGCTCACAGCCCAGGCTCGGTCGAACACGCAAAAGTGCAACCCGATTCACAGTGGGTTGCACTTCATATAGGCATTCATAAGATGCATTGCCAACCCATTAATAATGCTGTGAAAAGCGGACAAGCGGCGGGCTTGAAAGGATCCCGATGGAGACCGTATTCATGGAAGAATTCAACAATGTAACCAATACATTAAAATTTCTTGCTTGAAGGTTGCACCTGGTTGCACCATCATCGGCGAAATTTAACCGTCCGGTAATATTGTTACCTTCTAGACACAGGAAGTCCCATGGCCACTACCACCCTCGGCGTCAAACTCGATGAAGCGACCCGCGACCGCCTCAAACAGGCTGCGCAGACCCTGGATCGCACTCCTCACTGGCTGATCAAGCAAGCCATCTTCACCTATCTGGAGCAACTGGATCGCGGTCTGACCCCGCCCGAGCACTCCGGGCTGGCTGCCGCCGCCGGGGAAGAGGCCGTCGAGACCCTGACCGAGCAGGGCATCCAGGTCTTCCTCGAGTTTGCCGAGAGCATTTTGCCCCAGTCCGTGCTGCGGGCCGCCATCACGGGGGCTTATCGCCGCCCCGAGACCGAAGCCGTGCCCATGCTGCTGGAGCAGGCCCGTCTGCCCAAGGAGAAGGCTGACGCGACCCAGAAGCTGGCCATGGGCATCGCCGAGAAGCTGCGCAACCAGAAGAGCGCCAGCGGCCGTCAGGGCCTGGTGCAGGGGCTGCTTCAGGAGTTCTCCCTCTCCTCCCAGGAAGGGGTGGCCCTGATGTGCCTGGCGGAGGCGCTGCTGCGCATCCCCGACAAGGCGACCCGGGATGCCCTCATCCGCGACAAGATAAGCGGCGGCAACTGGAGCCAGCACCTGGGCCAGAGCACCTCATTGTTCGTCAACGCGGCCTCCTGGGGTCTGCTCATCACCGGCAAGCTGGTGGCCACCCACAACGAGGCGGGCATGAACAGCTCCCTCAAGGGACTCATCGGCAAGGGGGGTGAGCCGCTCATCCGCAAGGGCGTCGACATGGCGATGCGCCTGATGGGTGAACAGTTCGTCACCGGCGAGACCATCGCCGAGGCGCTGGCGAACGCAGGCGGCATGGAGAGCAAAGGGTTCCGCTACTCCTACGACATGCTGGGGGAAGCGGCCCTGACCGAGGAGGACGCCAAACGCTATCTGGCCTCCTACGAGCAGGCCATCCACGCCATCGGCAAGGCCTCCCACGGTCGCGGCATCTACGAGGGGCCGGGCATCTCCATCAAGCTCTCCGCCCTGCATCCGCGCTACAGCCGCGCCCAGTACGATCGCGTCATGGAGGAGCTCTACCCCACCTTGCTGGGCCTGACCCAGCTCGCCAGGCAGTATGACATCGGCATCAACATCGACGCCGAGGAGGCCGATCGGCTGGAGATCTCCCTCGATCTGCTGGAGAAGCTTTGCTTCGATCCGTCCCTCGCCGACTGGAACGGCATCGGCTTCGTCATCCAGGCCTACCAGAAGCGCTGCCCCTATGTGATCGACTACGTCATCGATCTCGCCAAGCGCAGCCGTCACCGCCTGATGATCCGTCTGGTGAAGGGCGCCTACTGGGACAGCGAGATCAAGCGCGCCCAGCAGGAAGGGCTGGAAGGCTACCCGGTCTATACTCGCAAGCCCTACACGGACGTCTCCTACCTCGCCTGCGCCCGCAAGCTGCTGGCGGTGCCCGAGGCCATCTATCCCCAGTTCGCCACCCACAACGCCCACTCCCTGTCTGCCATCTATCAGCTGGCGGGTCAGAACTACTACCCGGGTCAGTACGAGTTCCAGTGCCTGCACGGCATGGGTGAACCGCTCTACGAACAGGTGGTCGGCAAGGTGGCCGACGGCAAGCTGGGTCGCCCCTGCCGCATCTATGCCCCGGTGGGCAGCCACGAGACCCTGCTCGCCTACCTGGTGCGCCGCCTGCTGGAGAACGGGGCCAACACCTCCTTCGTCAACCGCATCGCGGACAACAACATCTCCCTCTCGGATCTGGTGCAGGATCCGGTGCAGCAGATCGAGCAGATGGCCGCCCGTGAAGGGGCCTTGGGTCTGCCCCATCCGCGCATCCCCCTGCCACGGGATCTCTACGGCGAGGCCCGCCCGAACTCCGCAGGTCTGGATCTCGCGAACGAGCACCGCCTGGGGTCACTCTCCGCCGCCCTGCTCGCCAGCACCAACACCGCCTATCAGGCCGTGCCCATGCTGGGTTGCGACACCGAGGCGCCGACCCAGTTCCAGCCCGTGCTCAACCCGGCGGATCACCGCGATGTCGTCGGTCAGGTGAGCGAAGCCACGGTAGCGCTGGTGGACAAGGCGCTCGCCTGCTCCCTCACGAGCGGCCAGATCTGGCAGTCCACCCCGCCAGCCGAGCGGGCCGCCGTGCTGGACAGGGCTGCCGATCTGTTGGAATCCGAACTGCAACCCCTGATGGGCCTGCTGGTTCGCGAATCCGGCAAGACCTTTGCCAACGCCATCGCCGAGGTGCGCGAAGCGGTGGACTTCCTGCGCTACTACGCCGCCCAGGCGCGCAACCACTTCGCCAACGACACCCACAGACCGCTCGGCCCAGTGGTCTGCATCAGCCCCTGGAACTTCCCGCTGGCCATCTTCAGCGGCCAGGTGTGTGCGGCCCTGGCCGCCGGCAATACGGTGCTGGCCAAGCCTGCCGAGCAGACCCCCCTCATCGCGGCACAAGCGGTGCGCATCCTGCTGGAAGCGGGGGTTCCCGCCGGTGCGGTGCAACTGCTGCCGGGCCGTGGTGAGATCGTGGGTGCGGCGCTCATCGCGGACGAACGGGTGCGCGGCGTCATGTTCACCGGCTCCACCGAGGTGGCGGGCATCATCTCCCGCAACCTGGCCGGTCGCCTCGACGCCCAGGGTCGCACCATTCCCCTCATCGCCGAGACCGGCGGCCAGAACGCCATGATCGTCGACTCTTCCGCCTTGACCGAACAGGTGGTGATGGATGTCATCTCCTCGGCGTTCGACAGCGCCGGTCAGCGCTGCTCCGCCCTGCGAGTGCTGTGCGTGCAGGATGACGTGGCGGATCGGGTGATCCGGATGCTCAAGGGCGCCATGGCCGAGTACAAGGTCGGCAGCCCCGAGCACCTTTCCACCGACATCGGTCCCGTCATCGACGCCGAGGCCAAGGCCAACATCGAGCGCCACATCAAGGCCATGGGCGACAAGGGGCGCAAAGTGCACCAGATCGCCCGCACCCAGGGGGATGCCTGCAGCCGCGGCACCTTCGTGCTGCCGACCCTGATCGAGCTCGACAGCCTGGACGAACTGGGACGCGAAGTGTTCGGCCCTGTGCTGCACCTGGTCCGCTACCCGCGCACCCGGCTCGGGGAGTTGCTCGAGCAGATCAACGGCAGCGGCTACGGCCTGACCCTGGGTGTTCATACCCGCATCGACGAGACCATCGCCCAGGTGGTGAACGTGGCCAAGGTGGGCAACCTCTACGTCAACCGCAACATCGTGGGCGCCGTGGTCGGGGTGCAACCCTTCGGTGGGGAAGGGCTTTCCGGCACCGGTCCCAAGGCCGGTGGCCCGCTCTACATGTATCGCCTGCTCGGCGCCCGTCCCCAGGAAGCGGTGGCCAACCAGCTGCACCAGGAGTCCGGTGCCCTGCATGCCGAGGCGAAAGCCCCCCTCGTGGCCCTGCGCGACTGGGCGAGCAAGCAGGATCCGGCCCTCGCCGCCCTGTGCGATCACTACGCCGCGCTCTCCCAGAGCGGCCGTACCCAGCTGCTGACCGGCCCCACCGGCGAGCGCAACAGCTACAGCCTGCTGCCCCGGGAACGGGTGCTCTGTCTTGCCCAGGAGAAGGCCGACCTGCTGGCCCAGCTGGCCGCCTGTCTGGCGGTCGGCAGCCAGGTGCTGCTGCCGGACGATGCCCAGACACGCGCCCTGCTCTCTTCCCTGCCGACCGAGGTGCGGGATCCCATTGCGCTGGTGGCGGACTGGGCCACGGGGGAGACGGATTTCGATGCCCTGCTGCACCACGGCGACTCGGATCAGTTGCGGGAGGTGAGCAAGCTCGCCGCCGCGCGCCAGGCAGCCCGTAACGGCGCCATCATCGGTGTGCACGGCCTGCATCGCGGCGAGACCGACATCCCGCTGGAGCGCCTGCTCATCGAGCACGCCCTCTCGGTCAACACCGCCGCCGCCGGTGGCAACGCCAGCCTGATGACCATAGGCTAAGCGCCACATAGTGACGGAGACTCAAGCCCCGCCGATGCGGGGCTTGTTCTTTCGTCTATGGGACACGCCCATGAAAAAGGCCGCCCCTGTCGGGGCGGCCTTTTTGTTCTCCCTTCTCCCCTCGCGGGAGAAGGGTGGGGGATGAGGGGCGGCTCGCCTACACGTACTCCATAAAGACGCGGGAGGTGAGCTTGGTGATGAGCTCATAGGGAATGGTGCCGATCTGGTCGGCCACCCGCTCTACCGGCAGCCCTTCCCCCCAGAGCACAGCCTCGTCGCCCGCCTTGTCGGTGGCGCCGGGACCGAGATCCACCGTCGTCATGTCCATGGAGACGCGGCCCACCAGGGGCACGATGCGGCCATTGACCAGCACTGGCGTGCCGTTGGGGGCCATGCGCGGATAACCGTCGCCATAGCCGATGGCAATCACCCCGAGCCGGGTATCGCGATCCGACACCCAGTTGGCGCCATAGCCTACCGGCTCGCCCGCCTTGTGATCGCGCACCGCGATGAGCTGGGTCTTGAGGGTCATCACCGGCTGCAGGTCGTAATCGGCCGCCACCGTATTGGGGAACGGCGAGACGCCGTAGAGGATGACGCCGGGGCGCACCCAGTCGCAGTGGGAATCCGGCCAGGCCAGGATGCCCGCCGAGTTGGCCATGGCGCGCTCGCCCTTGAGCGGCGCAGTCAGCTGGCTGAACAGGTCGATCTGTTCGCGGGTGGTGGGCTGTTCCAGCTCATCGGAGCGGCTGAAGTGGGTCATGACGTTGAACGGCTGCACCACGTTCTTGCACTTGGCGAGGCGCTCGATAAAGGTGGGCATCTCCTCGGCCCGTACCCCGAGGCGGTGCATGCCGGTATCGAGCTTGAGCCAGGCCACCACGGGGGCAGGCAGCTCCGCCTGCTCCAGCGCCTCGAGCTGCTCCCAGGTGTGCACCGCGGTCTGCAGGTTGTTGGCCGCCAGCACCGGCAGGTCGGCGGCGCTGAAGAAGCCCTCCAGCAGCACGATGGGCTTGACCACGGCGCAGGAGCGCAGCATCAGCGCCTCTTCGATGCGGGCCACCGCGTAGGCGTCCGCATCCACCAGGGTGCGGGCGACCGGCAGCAGACCGTGACCGTAGGCGTTGGCCTTGACCACGGCAATGATCTTGCATTGGGGGGCGTGGCGTTTCACCACGGCGAGGTTGTGGCGCAGGGCCGCTGTATTGATCTGGGCGATAGCCGCTTTCATCTGTTTTCCCTTACGAGGGCATGATAATCAGGCACCGGGTGGTGTCAGCCCTCAAATCTCATCGTCTAAGGCCGGACCGGCAGAATTGTCGAACCGGGAAAACTGTTTATGGATGCCGGGAGCAGGCTCCCAGCTTACTTAGTAGTCATCATCAAACGCCGGGCCCGCGTAGTTGTCAAAGCGCGAGAACTGCCCCTGGAAGGTGAGCCGCACTCGTCCTATGGGGCCGTTACGCTGCTTGCCGATGATGATCTCGGCGATCCCCTTGTCGGGACTGTCGTCGTGATAGACCTCGTCGCGGTAGATGAACATGATCAAGTCCGCATCCTGCTCGATGGAGCCGGATTCCCGCAGATCCGAGTTGACCGGGCGCTTGTCAGCCCGCTGTTCCAGGCTTCGGTTCAGCTGGGAGAGCGCCACCACGGGGCACTGCAACTCTTTCGCCAGCGCCTTGAGGGAGCGGGAGATTTCACCGATTTCCAGAGTACGGTTGTCAGACAGCGCCGGCACCCGCATCAGTTGCAGGTAGTCCACCATGATCATGCTGATGCCGCCGTTGTCCCGCGCCACCCGACGGGCACGGGAGCGCACTTCGGTCGGGGTCAGGCCGGAGGAGTCGTCGATGTACATCTTCCCCTTCTCCAGCAGCAGCCCCATGGTGGAGGAGAGCCGCGCCCAATCCTCGTCGTCGAGCTGGCCGGTCCGCACCTTGGTCTGGTCGATGCGCCCCACCGAGGCGAGCATACGCATGATGATCTGCTCGGAGGGCATCTCGAGGGAGAAGATCAGCACCGGCTTGTCGGCGGTGAGGGCCGCGTGCTCGCACAGGTTCATGGCAAAGGTGGTCTTGCCCATGGAGGGACGGGCGGCGACGATGACCAGATCCGAACGCTGCAGGCCGGCGGTCATCTTGTCCAGATCGTTGTAGCCGGACGACACGCCGGTCACCCCGTTGTGGGGGGTCTTGAACAGCTCTTCAATCTTGTCGACGGTCTGCTCGAGGATGAGCTTCAGGGGCTGGGGGCCCTCGTTGGCGCTGGTGCGCTGCTCGGCGATCTGGAACACCTTGCTCTCGGCAAGATCCAGCAGATCGTTGGAGGTACGGCCCTGGGGCTCGTAGCCCGCTTCGACTATCTCGTTGGCGACCGAGATCATCTCCCGCACCACCGCCCGCTCACGCACGATCTCGGCGTAGGCACTGATGTTGGCGGCACTCGGGGTGTTCTTGGCGATCTCCACCAGATAGGCGAAGCCACCGGCCTCTTCCAGTTGCTCGGAGCGCTCGAGCTCCTCCTGCAGAGTGATGAGGTCGATGGGGTTGCCCGCGTTGGAGAGGCGGGTCATGGCCTGGAAGATCAGGCGGTGCGGGCGGCTGTAGAAATCCTTGTCGATCACCCGTTCGGCGACCCGATCCCAGGCCTCGTTGTCCAGCATCAGACCGCCCAGTACGGACTGTTCGGCCTCAAAAGAGTGGGGAGGTACTTTCAGCTGTTGTGTCTTGGCGTCTTTTTTCGCCGTCACTTGCTCTGCCATACACATAAAAACCGCAGCGGGAAGGGGACGGGAATTTTACAAAAGAAACCCCGCCATCGCGAGCGCTAATACGTCCCGTCATCGCATCCGGCGACAAGACGGGACCCTGGCCTCGTCAGCGTCATCCACTTCTGCGCCGCAGACCTGCCTCACAGTACGAGAAAGGGCCAGACCAGGGTCTGATCTTTCGTTCTTGCTCTTTGCTTGTTGCGCAACCTGCGCACCGAGCGACTCGGCCGTCTGTGTCTCATGGGCGCCTCCCCTGTCGGACGACTCAATCTGTTCATGAATAATTCATGCCATCCGTGATAATCATACCCGCAAGCTGCAACACAAAAAGGGACTGGCAGCCTGCCATGCGCCTCGCTGAGCTTGCACAAGCAGAGCATGCCCCCACCTACATGAGAGTGAAAGAGTCAAAATGAAAAAGATGCTGACCCTGTTTGCCCTGATCCTGGCCATTGGCCTTGGGGCACCCATCGCCGAGGCCAAGAAACTTGGTGGCGGCAAATCCTTTGGCAAGAGCTACAAGACGGCTCCGGCCCAACCTGCGGCCAAGCCGGTCGACACCAAGAACCCGACCGTGGGCGCCCAGGCACCCAAGAAAGGCGGCATGATGGGCGGCCTGCTGGGTGGTCTGCTGGCCGGCGGCCTGTTCGCCTACCTGCTGGGCAGCGGCGCCTTCGAAGGTCTGCAAGGGATGGACTTCCTGCTGATCGCCCTGCTGGCACTGGGCGGTGTCTTCCTGTTCCGAGCCCTGCGCAGGAACAAGGCGGCAGCGGCCCAGCCACAGACGGCCTATGCGGGCTATCAACCGCCCCAGAGCGCGGCCCCCCAGCAGTTCGAGCAGAGCCACAGCGCCCCGCAGGCCACCGGTTTTGCCGACAGCGACGTGCCCTTCCGTCTGCCCCCGGGCTTTGACATGAACGGCTTCCTGGCCGGTGCCCGCGATCACTACCGCACCCTGCAAGAGGCCTGGAACAAGAACGACCTGGAGAAGATCCGCGAGTACGTGAGCCCCGAGCTGTTCGAGCACCTCAAGGCCGAACGCGCCGAGCTCTCCGGTGAGCAGCACACCGAGGTGATGTACGTGGACACCCAGCTGGTCCGTGCCGACTACGGCAGCGACTGGGCCCAGGTGAGCGTGCGCTTCAGCGGCCGCTACATGGACCGTCAGGAGCAGGTCGAGGAGGATATCAAGGAGGTGTGGCACCTCGAGCGTGATCTCGCCAAGGACAATGCCCCCTGGCATATCGTCGGCATCGAGCAGCTCTAAGGTTCAACCGACCCATTTCATCAAGGCGACCTCAGGGTCGCCTTTTTATTGCCATCGGATTGTGTCATGCCCTATTTCGGGGCAGCTTCCCGTGGCCGGATATATTTCCCGAGAGACACTGCTGATGACATTGAAAATAAAAAGAGAGGCAGCCATGGCTGCCTCTCTTTTTTATTGGCTCGGGGTGCAGGGATTATTTGCAACCCTCTACCGAGGTGGAGTTGATATAGCTGACCTCGCCGGCCGGCTGATAATCGGCGACCTGAATGATCTTCTTCGCTGCGATATAATCCTTCAGCACACCGGCATCCACCAGACCGGCATTGATGGTGTCGATCTTCGGATAACCGTCACCACCGGCCGCGCTGAAGCTCGGGATGGAGAAGCTGTAGGTTGCTGCCGGATCGAAGGCCTTCCCGCCGATGGTGGCGATGTCCACGCTCTTGGCCTGGCAATCCACCGTCATCTTGATGCCGCCGAACTGGGCATAGCCACCGGTATTGGCGGTCTTGGTCGCGACCTGACCCAGGTAGGTCAGCAGCTCGTTGCCGCTCATGGTCGCCTTGTTGACGGTGTTGCCGAACGGATGCACGGTCAGCACGTCACGGTAGCTGATGTCCCCTGCCGCGATGGAGGCACGCACCCCACCGGAGTTGACGATGCCAAAGTCGGTGCTCAGCTTCTCGGCGGTCGCGGTGGTGATGAGACGACCCAGGTTGGTCTGCTTGTTGCGCACGTTGGCGCGCTCACCGTCCAGTACGCCATCGGTGGCACCGATGACCACACCCAGCTCCTGCTGTCCCTTCTCCTGATAGGTGAGCAGGGTGTTGTAGAGCTCGGGATCCTTGACGATCTCTTCTTGGATGAAATCACCGTCCGCGTTCTTCAGGTTGACCGGGATCAGATCGTACTGGGTCAGGGTCAGCTTGCCATTCTGATAGTCAAACTGGGCACGACCTACATACTTGCCCCACTCGTGAGCCTGCATGATCCAGGTGCCGTTCTGCTGATCCGGCTGGCAGTCGTCGCCCGGCTTGAAGTCGGCGTACTTGTCAGGGGTGCCCGGCTCCATGCAGACCGGGTTCTGGGAGTGACCACCGATGATGGCGTCCAGAGTACCTGCCGGCAGCGCACGGGCCATCTCCACGTCACCCGGTGCGTTGCTGCCGTGCTGACCATTCTCGTAATGGCCCATGTGGGTGATGGCAAGAACCAGGTTCGCCTCTTTGTTGTCGCGGATTTGCTTGCCGAGATTGGCGGCTTCCGTGGTCGGATCGCGGAACTCGAGGGTCTGGACGTTGTTGGGATCCACCAGCTGGGCGGTGTCCTCTGTGGTCAGACCCAGCACGGCGACCTTGAGGCCGCTCTCCAGCTTGAACACCTTGTAGGGATCGAAGTAGCGCTTGCCGCTCGTCTTGTCATAGATGTTGGCGGAGATCATCGGGAACTGGGCCCACTGGCGCTGTTTCTCGAGGATGGTCAGGGGGTTGTCGAACTCGTGGTTGCCCACCGCCATGGCATCGTAACGGATGCTGTTCATGGCCATGAAGTCCGGCTCTGCATCCTGCAGATCCGACTCCGGCACCCCGGTGTTGACGTCACCGCCGGAGAGCACCAGCACTTCGCTGCCCGCCGCTTTCGCCTCGGCACGCAGCCGCTCGACCAGGGTCTTCTGGGCCGCCATGCCATATTCGCCCTTGTCGTTGTGCCAGAAACGACCGTGGGTATCATTGGTATGCAAAATGGTCAGCTTGCAGACATTTTCGGTGCAGGGGGCGACGCTGTCGTTGCTTGAGGTATTGCAGCCGCTCAATGCGGCAAACACTGCCAGTGCGATACTTCCTTTGACAAATTTATAATTCATTTCCATATCACCTTGTTATTTTGTTATTGGACGACCCTATCCAGGATCGGGCGGTAATATAACAAACAACATGTGACGGTTTTTCATCGGCGACTCACAAATTCCGCCAAATGTGATCATCCACGCAACCTGTTTCCCCTATTTGGAACAGAGGCACCCCACTCGCAGAGCAATTTCCCCCATGATGGCAGCCCGCCGGTAACGGTTATGGCATACTGCCCGCCAATCAATGCCAAGGAGTGCCTGGAATGGCCAAGTACGACAAAATTTCCCCCGAAACCCAGCAGGAGGCGATGAAGATCGCCCGTGCCAACCAGAAGCCGGGGCAGACCAAGGAGCAAACCCAGCTCATCGCCCAGGGGATCCAGAAGGGCATAGACGAATACAAGAAACAGATGAAGGCGAAGGCCCGCGAGGCCAGCCGCCAGAAGAAACTGCAAGCCAAAGCCAGGCACTCTTCCCAAGAGACACCGGAAGAGGAGAGCGAAGCCGAGGTCAGCGAGCTCACCCGCCAGCACCCGCTGCCCTGGATCCTGCTGGTGCTGAGCTGGCTGGTATTTGCCGTGCTCTGGTTCTGGTTCCGCTGATCCTGCCCAGGCAAACCTTTGCCCTGCGATCCGCTTCACAGCCCGGGCGCGGGGGACTGGTCATTCCCCACCCGGACTGCCTACACTCTGCCCCCCCTTGTCAGGAGACACTCATCATGAACCCGGCCCCGCTCTATCTGCTGGCTCCCCTCGCCCTCTTCCTCGTGACCCTGGTGCTCTATCGCATCTCGCCACTGCGGGCGGTTGCCGCCGGCCATGCCCGCTGGTTTATCCTGCCCGCCTTCACCCTCTTTATCCTGCTCATCGTCATCAATGGCGCTGCGGATCCCGCCCTGAGAAGCCCTGCTTTCCACTGGCTGATGCCGGGGTTCGGCTTTGCCCTGAGCCTGTTCCCTGCCCTGCCCAAGGCACTGGTACCGCGCCTGGCTATCAAGGAGGGAGCCTTTGCTGCCCTGGGTCTGATGCTGATGAGCCTTGCCATGGTCTACTGATCGGCAAGCGCTGGCGTCACGATGGCGCCAGCCCCCTTCTTGTACAAAGAATGGCCTTCAGGCATCTTGGTGGGCGGATAACCGGCATGGAGGCCAGATGAACAATCCGCCCGATTTCATGGCACTGTGGGATTATCAGGATCCCGTTGCCAGCGCCCAGCGTTTTCAAGCACTGCTGCCCGAGGCGCGTGCCGCCAACCTGCAATGGGAGCTGGAGCTCCTCACCCAGATAGCCCGCACCCATTCGCTGCAACGCCAGTTTGCACAGGCGCACCAGCTGCTCGACGAGATAGAACCCCGCCTCACCGAGGCGACTCCACGGGCCCGCCTGCGCGCCTTGCTGGAGCGTGGCCGCACCTTCAACTCCGCCGGTGACAAGGCCAGCGCCAGAGCCCTGTTTGAACAGGCCTGGCAACTGGGAGAGCAGTACGAAGAGCACTATCTGGCCATCGATGCGGCCCACATGGTGGCCATCGCCGCCCCCCTGGAGGAGCAGAGCCACTGGCACCAGCTGGCGATGACCCTGGCCGAGCGCAGTCACGACAAGCGGGCGCGAGGCTGGCTCGCCACCCTCTATAACAATCAGGGCTGGACCCTGTTCGAGCTGGGTCGCCTCGACGAGGCCATCGCCTGTCAGCAAAAGTGCCTGGCCTGGCACGAGCAGCACAACAACCAGGGCAAAGCCTTTATCGCCCGCTGGAGTCTGGCGCGCCTGAGCCGGGCCCAGGATCGCCATGAACAGGCCATGGCCGAACTGGCGCAGTTGCGCGACGACATGACTGCCGCAGGCGCCCCCGAGGATGGCTATGTGTTCGAGGAGCTGGGGGAGAATGCGCTCTTGCTCAATGATCCCGCGGCGACCGAGTACTTTGCCCGTGCCTGGTTTCTGCTGTCACAGGATGGCTGGTTCACCGCTAACGAGGCAGAACGACTGGCCAGGCTCAAGCTGCTCGCCAAACTCTGATAAGCGTGCGGGGCGACCAATTGGCCGCCCCGCACATCAGCATGTCTGCCCGGGAGTAGAGGTGACGGCTCAGGCCGGACTCGCCTCTTCCCAGCTCTGCTTCTTGCGATAAATCGTGGAAGGGCTTATTTCCAGCAGGGCCGCCGCCTTGGGGATGTTGCCGTCACAACTGGCGATGGCCTGCTCGATGGCCTCCTTTTCCACCTGCCAGAGCGGACGGACCTGCCTGCGAACGACGACGGATTCTGACTGGGGATCCGCGATCCCGACCACAGGCTCCGGGGCCAGGGTTCGCCCCCCGTTGAGGGGAGGTGGCAGGATATCCGGGCTCACCAGCTCGCCATCGTTGAGCACCACTATGTTGCGCACCACGTTTTGCAGCTCGCGCACGTTGCCGGGCCAGGGGTAGTCGAGCAGCACCTGCACTGCGTCCGCATCAAAGTCCCTGAACCGCTTGTTCTCCTCACCGGCATAACGCAATAGCAACTCCCGGGCCAGCAGCAGGATGTCCTCTCCCCGCTCCCTCAGGGGGGGCAGCGCCAGCGGGATCACGTGCAGGCGGTAGTAAAGGTCTTCACGAAACCGTCCGGCCTTGACCTCCACCAGGGGATCCCGGTTGGTGGCGCAGACAAAGCGCACATCCACCGTCTCCAGCTTGCCGCTGCCGACCCGCTGCAGGGTGCCGGTCTGGATGAAACGCAGCAGCTTGCTCTGCAGGTCGAGATCCATCTCGCAGATCTCGTCGAGGAAGAGGGTACCGCCGTCCGCCAGACTGGCCGCCCCCTTGCGATCCCCCTGGGCACCGGTAAACGACCCCTTCACGTGGCCGAAGATCTCGCTCTCCATCAGGTCATGGGGAATGGCGGCGCAGTTGAGGGCGATGAAGGGCTGATCCCGACGCGGGCTGCACTGGTGGATGGCCTCGGCGCACACCTCCTTGCCGGTGCCGCTCTCGCCAGTGATGAAGACGGTGGCCTTGCTCGGCGCCGCGCTCTCGATGATGCGATAGACCGCCTGCATCGCCATGGAGGCGCCGATGAAACCGGCAAAGGAGCTGCGCTCGAAGTTTTCCCGATACTGGGCCACCAGCGAGCTGAGCTGCTGGTGCTTCAGGGCATTGCGCGCCGTGGCGCACAGGCGCTTGCCATCGAACGGCTTGGTGAGAAAATCGAAGGCCCCGAACCGCATCGCCTCCACCGCCACATCCACCGAGCCGTGAGCGGTGATCACCACCACGGAGCAGGGCAGTTGCCGCTCCGTGATCTGCTGCAAGATGTCCATGCCGGACATGTCGGGCAACTCCAGGTCGAGCAGCACCACGGGGGGCGGGCTTGCCAGCAATTGTGCCAAAGCCTGCTGGCCACAATCTGCCAGCTGCACCTCGTAGCCATCCTGGGCCAGATACTGCTCATAGACGACCGCCAGACTGCGGGTATCTTCCACCAACAGGACACGGGGTTTGCTTTCAGCCACGAGATCCATCCTTGCGCTTGATTTTGTTGTCTATTCTGGGGGCTAGCCGCCACACACTCAAGACGGCCTCATCGCTTTATCCGGGGGATTGCGACAATACACAAGCAAAAACGGCTCCCTGGGGAGCCGTTTTTATGGTGCTTTGAGCTTATTTCTTGGCGTTGTCGCCATCGGCAGCCGGTTTTTCGATGGCCAGCAGCTCTACGTCAAACACCAGCACGGCGTTGGCCGGGATGGAACCTGCACCGTGCTCGCCATAGGCCAGCTTGGACGGCAGGAAGAACTTGAACTTGGAGCCGACCGGCATCAGTTGCACCCCTTCGGTCCAGCCCGGGATCACCTGGTTGAGCGGGAAGGTAGCCGGCTCGCCGCGATCGACGGAGCTGTCAAACTTGGTGCCATCGGTCAGGGTACCGGTGTAGTGCACCTTGACGATGTCGGTGGCCTTCGGCTTGGCGCCGTCACCCATCTTCTCGACCTGATATTGCAGGCCGGACTCGGTGCTCTTCACGCCCTCTTTCTTGGCGTTGGCAGCCAGGAACTCTTCACCCTTCTTCAGGTTTTCCACGGCATCCTTGTCGGCCTTCGCCTTGGTCAGCTCGTTGATCTTGGCGTCGTATTCCTGCAGAACCTTCTGGATCTCCTCGTCGGTCATCTTGGCTTCTTTGCCCAGACCGTCGGTGACACCCTTCAGGATCACGGTGTTGTCCAGCTTGATGCCGAGCTCCTGCTGGCGCTCCAGGGTATTGGCGATATAACGACCCATGGAGAGGCCGATCGCATAGCCGGATTGCTCTTCAAAGCTCTTGGCCTCAGCCTTGGGGGCCTCTGCCGGCTTGCTGGCTTCTGCCTTGACCTCTGCGGTGTTGGTCGCAGCAGGTTTCTCATCTTTTTGGCAAGCAGTCAGACCGACGGCAACCGCCGCAGCCAACAGGGACACCTTCAGAAAATTGTTCATCAGTTTCTCCAAAACTCTAAATACCGCTCTCGGTTCCTTCGTGAAATGAGAGGTTTATCGTGATAAGCGCCTTATACTAACGCCGTGATCGCAGGTAACGAAAGCATGAGACAGGAAAAATGATCAAAAGTGCCATTTATCTCATCGGTATTTGCCTGATGCTGACGGGGTGCGAACAACGCTCACTTCCCAGCCAGCAGATCCGCCTCGCCAACCAGGGTCTGCTGAGCGCGGATCTCGCCAGTTCCGGCAAGCTCGCGCTCGTCTCCAGCCTGGGTCAGGGCACTGTGGTGTGGGATCTGGAACAGGGCAAGGAGCGCTGGCGCTGGCGCCAGAGCGATGACCAGGAGGAGTTCGTCACCCTGACCCGCTTTTCCCCCGATGACAGCCATGCCATCACCGCCACCCAGCACACCTTCGCCATCTGGCGCTTGCAGGATGGCCGCTCCCAGGGTTACTACTCCCTGCCAGAATCCCCCCTGCGCGATGCGGCGATCTCGGCGGATGGCCGCCAGGTGCTCATCGGCCGTGAAGACGGCAAGGCGGAAGTGGTCGACACCCAGACCGGACGCCGGCTGCAATTCCTCGGCCACACCGAACAGGTCAACACGGTGGATCTCTCCCCCAATGGTCGCTATGCCCTCACCGGCGGCAACGATTACAGCGCCTATCTGTGGGATACCCGCACGGGCCAGGTGGTGTGGCGCTTCAACCACGCCGGGCGAGTGGTGATGGCGAGACTGGATCCGTCCGGACGCTTCGCCTTCACCGCAGACAGTCGCCAGGCCAGCATCTGGGATCTCAAAACCGGCAAGGAGCACAGCCGGTTGCAATACGATCACCGCTTTGAGGTCTACACCAGCGCCCGCTTCGCCAACGGCGGCAACTGGCTCATCACCGGCGCCCCCTCCCGCCAGCTCACTCTGTGGCAGGTGAGTGACGGCCAGCCGTTGCAGAGCTGGCGCGTCTCGCCCCATCCCAAGGTGAAACCGCCGAGCGCTGTGGTCTATGGCGTGGCTTTGCGCGACAATGACCACCTCGTCAGTGCCAGCTCCAGTGGCCTGGCTGAAATCTGGACTATCAAGTAAGGACCAAAAGGCCCATGAGTCAGCAACTAAACGAACGCCTCGAAACCCTGGAAAGCCGCCTCGCTTTTGCCGAATACACGGTGGAGCAGCTCAACGACGAGGTCACCACCCAGGGTCGCGAGCTGGACCGGCTCAAACACCAGATCCATCTACTGGTGGATAAATTGCAGAGCGTACAGCCGAGCCAGATCGCCAGCATGGCCGAAGAGACGCCGCCACCGCACTACTGATGAGTGCCAGCCATAAAAAAACCCGCGCCATGCGCGGGTTTTTTTATCATCGGCCAGGCCGTGATCAGTGCTGATGGCCCTTGCCACCACAACCGCCACCACCGCAGCAACCACCGTGACCGTGATCGTCGCCGTGATCGTGTGCATGGTTGTGACCATGGCCACCACAGCAGCCACCGTGGTCATGATCGTGATCATGGCCGTGATCATGGTCATGACCGCAGCCACCAGCGCCGTGCACATGGCCATGGGCCAGCTCTTCGGCGGTCGCGGCACGCACGTCCTTGATCTCGACCTTGAAGCCCAGGGTCACGCCAGCCAGGGGATGATTGCCGTCCACCTTGATGAACTCCTCGGACACCTCGATGACGGTCACCGGGCGGTGGCCGTCGTCGGTCTCGGCCACAAAAGTATCCCCTTCAGACACTTCCATACCGTCGAACAGCTCGCCGGGCACTTCCTGCACCAGATTCTCGTCGTACTCGCCATAGGCCTGGTTCGGCGTCAGGGTGACGTCGAACGCCTCGCCCACGCTGCGACCTTCCAGCTCGGCTTCGAGGCCGGAGACCAGGTAACGGGTACCGTGCAGATACACCAGCGGCTCTTTACCGACAGTGGTGTCGATGACTTCACCGTGTTCGTCGGTGACCGTGTATTCCAGCGTAACCACGCTCAGGGGAGCTACTTTCATGTCAGGGATCCTGCGGATAGAAAAAAACGGGCTCAGAATACCTCAAAAAGGCAGACAAGCATATGGTCGGCCCGGCTTCAGTGTGATGAAAAAGTCATCAACAGCGACCAACCTGACCGGCGTACCATCACCTTGAGGCATGGCACTCACTCGGGACGAAACACCCCAATCACCTGCTCCGCCTCGCGCGTCACCTTGTCCACCTGCTCCTGGGTCTGCACCTGGGTATCCCCGCACTCGACACAGGTCACCTTCTCGACTCCATGCTCCATATACAGCATCATGGTGTCCATCTTGCCGCACGCCGGGCAAACCGCCCCGGCAATGAAGCGTTTTTTACGTCTGGTTTCCATTTTCGTTACCTCCAGGCAGCATCATATCAGGGTTTTTACATGCATCACGCCATCGAATATCAGCATTTTTCCACTTCCACCCTTCAGGTCGGCCCCCGCAAGCGCTCCCCCATGGGCCAATTGCTGCGAGTCACTCAGGGGGCGGCGCTGCTGAAATTGGGTGCCCATGAGCTGCTGCTGACACCTGGCAGCCACTTCTGGCTCTGTGCCGATGCCCTCGCCGCCTTCACCCCTCTGGCTGACTGCCAGCATGATCTGCTGGCCTGCTCCGTTCGGGTGCCCCAGCCCGCCCAGGCTGGCTGGTTGCAGGCAAGCCCGTTGATGGACGCACTGCTGGACAGCCTGGCGGCCTGGTCACGCCCCCGTGACTGGCAAGCCCCCTATGGGCAGCGGCTGCAAGTGATAGGGGATGAGTTGCACGGCTGCACCATCTCGTCACTGGGGGATCAGGCACTGCAAGATGCCTGGCAAGCCCTGGCCAGAGCGCAGCCGGATAGCGTGGCTGCCTGGCAGACCCTGCTGGGCACTCGCGGTCTCGAGGGCCCGGACGCCCGGGCACTGAAGGATCAGTGGCAACTGTTGCAGGGGATTCGCCTGCTGCGAAGCGGCAGCACGCCGTCACAGGTGGTGAGCAGGCTGGGTTATCGGGATGAAAGCGCGCTGGCCGAGGCTCATCTGCAATGGCTCGGGGCGCCCCTCTCCCCTCAGCCGTCCGCGACCCGATAAGAGAGGCATAAAAGGATGGCAAAAGAAATCCAGTTTTGCGGCTCACCGCCGCTAACAACAAAGGAGTCATTCATGTCACCATCTTTTATGCTGAACACCCGATTGACCGTCACCGACTAGATCAACAGGACATCCGCCATGACGAGCAAGGCCAACCAATCCCAGGGCATGTTGCTGTTTCATCTCTCGGCCAAGCAATCCTTCGCCATCGGCACCCTCAAGGTGAAAGAGATAGTGCCCTACACCCAGCTCACCGCCCTGCCACAATCCCATCCCACCGTGCTCGGCGCCGCAAGCATGCGTGGCACCACCATCCCGGTGATCGACATGGCCATGGCGGTGGGTTATCGCCCGATCAGCAAGGAAGAGATGCCGCACTGCTTCATCATCATCACCGACTGCCGCCGTACCCTGGTGGGCTTTCTGGTGCGCGGCATCGACAAGATCACCGAGTGCAACTGGCGCGACATCGAGCCGCCGCCCGCCACCCTCGGCCACAACGTGTTCGTCACCGGCGTGACCCGGGTGGGAGAACAGTTGATCCAGTTGCTGGATGTGGAGCTCATCCTGTCGCGGGTCTATCCGGACGATCCCAGCCATCTCTACCCCGTGCTGACCGACGTGCAGCGCGAGCGGCTCAAGCCGATGCGGATCCTGCTGGTGGACGACTCCTCCGTCGCCCGTCGCCAGCTCATGGCGGCGCTCGATTACATCAACATCCCCTACGAGGTCTGCACCAACGGACGTGACGCCCTCACCCTGATGCAGACACGGGTCTCCCAGGGCACGCGGATAGACATCCTGGTGAGCGATATCGAGATGCCGGGGCTGGATGGTTACGAGCTGGCCTTCGAGGTGCAGAGCGATGCCAAGCTGGCGGGAGCCTACATCATCCTGCACACCTCCCTCTCCAGCGAGATCAGCGTGGAGCGGGCCCATCAGGTCGGCGCCCACGAGGCGCTCACCAAGTTTGAAGCCAACGAACTGATCCAGGCCATGCTGCGCGGCGCCGAGCACCACGATCGTCTGCTGGCCTGATGTCGCGGCGAGCCAAGGGCTCGCCGCCCCCTTTTCCTCCTTGCTCTTCCGAGTCGCTGCATGTTGACAGAAAGCCACTTCCACGCCCCCTGGTGGGCGCGCAACCCCCATCTGCAAACCATTTTGCCCAAGTGGCTGCGCCGCTCGCCTGCCCGCTTCATCCAGGAGCGCTTCGAACTCCCGGACGGCGATTTCGTCGATCTGGCCTGGAGCGGCGAACCCGGCCAGGATGAACAACCCCTGGTGGTGGTGTTCCACGGACTGGAGGGGAGCATTCACTCCCACTATGCCAAGGGGCTCTTTGCCCACCTGCAGCGACAAGGGAACGAGGCGGTGCTGATGCACTTTCGGGGGTGCAGTGGCGAGCCGAATCGGCTGCTGCAGGCCTATCACTCAGGCGCCATCGAGGACGCCCAGACGGTGATTGCCGAGCTGGGGCGGCGTTTTCCTGGCCGCCCCCTGGTCGCCATCGGCTATTCCCTGGGGGGCAACATGCTGGTCAATCTGCTGGCGCGGGCCTGCCCGGCACCATTGAAGGCGGCGGTGGTAGTGTCGGCCCCGCTGCAACTGGCAAGCTGTGCCGATCGGGTCAATCAGGGTTTCTCACGGGTCTATCAGAACTACCTGCTGCGGACCATGCGAACCAACCTGCAAAGCAAGATCCGGCGCCAGAGCGCAGCACGGGCGCGCTGGCAGCCGGCCCAGATCACCCGCATCGCCACACTGAGGGAGTTCGACGAGCTGGTGACGGCACCGCTCCATGGTTTCGAAAGCGCCGATCACTACTACCAGACCTGCTCCGGCCTGGGCCTGCTGGCCCGCATTCCCATCCCGACCCTCGTCATTCACGCCGCCGACGATCCCTTCATGACCGATGCCGTCATTCCGGCGGCGGAGCAGCTCTCCCCTCTGGTGCGCTACGAGCTGAGCCGCCAGGGCGGCCACGTGGGCTTCCTGCACGGCTCCCCCTGGCGCCCCCGCTTCTGGCTGGATGAGCGCATCAGCCAGTGGTTGCGGGAGCAGACTCAGGGTGCGAGCCGATAACCGTTGCGCCCCTCTTCCTTGGCCTGATAGAGGGCACTATCGACTCGCTCGAGCAACATGACGAGGCTCTCCCCGGTTCGCCACTGGGCTATCCCCTGGCTCAGGGTGAGGTGGGGGGAAACGTCGGAATCCTCATGGGGCAGAGCCCTGGCCGCCAGCGTAGCGCGAATGCGCTCCGCCACCTCCTGGCCACCGGCCAGCGTCGTCTCCTGCAGCAACACCACGAACTCCTCTCCCCCGTAGCGCGCAACCAGATCGCCGGGCTCCCGTACACTTCCCTCCAGGCACTCGGCCACCAGGATCAGGCACTCATCCCCCGCCTGATGCCCATAGCGATCGTTGTAGCGCTTGAAGAAATCCACATCGAGCAGGATCACGGTGAGCGGTACATCCTGGGTGGTGCCTTGCGCAATGGCACGCTTGCACGCCTGATCGAAGTGGCGACGGTTGGCAATGCCGGTAAGGGGATCCCGGTGAGCCATGGCATTCATCTTGTTTGCCAGCATCAGGTTGTCGTGCTCCCTTGACACCGCAAGCTCGAACCAGCCGTTGAGCATGCGCCGCCCCGTCTCCAGCACCACCAGCAAGACCCCGACCACAATGGTGTTGACCAGAACAAAAGGATCAGGGCTCCAGGAGGCTCTCATCAGCAAGAACAGCAGGGGGACCGACACCAGGGCGTAAAACAGCCGCACATCGCAATACGCGGCGACGAGACCGGTCAGCAGCAGGCTGACCATGTTGAAAATGAAGCTGAAGCCCCCCTTCAAGTCGACGATCGAGATGGTGTAACCCACCATGGCCCAGGCCAATCCCCAGGAAAGGACGCAGACGTACAGGGAGCCCTGCCAGATGACATGGGATTGACGGGAGAGCCAGCCCCACCCGAGCGGCAGCAGCAGGCCAACACCTATCATGGCAAAGAGCTGCCATTTGTATGACCAGGGCAGGTTGCCGACCAGTACCAGGTGTGCATCCCGATAGATGTAGAAGCGGGTCAGCAGAAATACGAGGGCGATGAGATTGATGACCCAGTACCAGCGCAAACCGGCGCTCAGGGCGCGGCGGCGGGCATCGAACAGGTGCGGTTCGAATTGACTGGAGGGTCGGCGTGCGTCAATGGATTGCATGGCACCCCTCGTCCAAAACGAGACAAATCCCTTGCGCTTGCCGACCAGACATCGACAATATCCGCAACCCACTGAGTGAAGATGAAATCATGATTATCCCCTGGCAAGAACTGGAGCCGGACACCCTCACCAACCTGCTCGAACACTTTGTGCTGCAAGAAGGCACCGAATACGGTGAACAGGATGTCAGCCTGACCGACAAGGTCGAAGCAGTCAGGCAACAATTGCTACAAGGTAGCGCCGTGCTTGTCTATAGCGAGCTGCACGAAAGTGTCAATGTCGTCCCAAAGACTCATTTAAGCAAGTCACCCACTGACGACTTCCCCCAAGCGTAACGCGGTCACGGCTTATCGGGCGGCTCACCCCGCCCTCCACCTATCCAGCTCACATCATCAGGCCGCATGGCCAGTTCGCCATCCAGCAGCACCTATTCCAACGTACCCAGAGCACAGGGCAGCCCTCGTTCACCGCTATTGCCGGGAAGCGTGGTGGCTGCAGGAGGATGACGGCGCACTTGACCGCACTTTGGGCCACCCCTTATAACGGAACTCCCAAGGAAGAGAGAATTCTATGTCGGCCAAGCATCCCATCATCGCGGTCACCGGTTCGTCCGGTGCCGGTACTTCCACCTCCACCAACGCCTTTCGCTCCATGTTCCACCAGCTTGGATACAAGGCGGCCGTGGTCGAGGGGGACAGTTTTCACCGCTACACCAGGCCCGAGATGGACGTGGCGATCCGCAAGGCCCGGGAGCAGGGGCGGCATATCAGCTACTTCGGCCCGGAGGCCAACGATTTCGGTCTGCTGGAGTCCTTTTTCCAGGAGTATGGCCAGAGCGGCACAGGCCAATACCGGCGCTATCTGCACAGCTTCGACGAGGCAGTGCCTTTCAACCAGATGCCTGGCACCTTCACCCCCTGGCAGGATCTGCCCGGCGAGACGGATCTGTTGTTCTACGAAGGACTGCATGGCGGCGTGGTCACGGGGGAGCACAACGTGGCGCGGCACGTGGACTTTCTCATCGGCGTGGTGCCCATCGTCAACCTGGAGTGGATCCAGAAGCTCATTCGCGACACCTCGGAACGCGGCCACTCCCGCGAGGCGGTGACCGACTCCATCGTGCGTTCCATGGACGACTACATCAACTTCATCACGCCGCAGTTCTCCCGCACCCACATCAACTTCCAGCGGGTGCCGACCGTCGATACTTCCAACCCCTTCAGCGCCAAGGTGATACCCAGCCTGGACGAGAGTATGCTGGTGATCAGGTTTCGGGGCATCAAGCAGGTGGACTTCCCCTACCTGCTGTCGATGATTGACGGCGCCTTCATGTCCAGGATGAACACCATCGTCGTGCCGGGTGGCAAGATGGGCTTCGCAATGGAACTGATCCTGCGCCCCCTGATCCAGCAACTGATCGAAACGGGCAAGATCACCTGAGCCAAGGAGCTTAACGATGCGCGCTGCACTTCTCTCATTCACGCTGGCAACCCTGCTGGGGGGTTGCAGCTCCGGCCCCGCCGCACCCACGGTCGAAACGGGCACCATGGTGGTTCGCCCGGCGGAGCATTGGACCTACGGGGCGACACCACGCTATGCGCTGGCCGAACAATTCCAGTATGCGGGCAACAGCGCCGCGCCCTGGCTCGAGCCGGTACAGCAGGCCGTCATCCGGCAGCTGGACGGCAAAGGCTGGCGCAGCGTTCCCCTGGATGAGGCCGACGTCTGGGTCGCCATCGGGGTAGCTGGCAGCCAGGACATGAGCGATGGTGAGATCTTCTCCCGCCTCGGCATGACACCGGGCCTGAACGCCGCCGCCAATGCCCGCAAGGGGACCCTGGCCGTCGTGCTGCTCGACGGGCATAGCCAGAAAGCGGTGTGGAGCAGCGCCATCCAGCTCGCCAGCGACGTGCCTGTCGCAGAGGAGGCCCGTGGCCAGCTTAGCCAGCAACTGGCCGCCCAGTTGCTGGGCTCGCTACCGTCAGAGTGATGTCTCTTTCAACAAAAACGGCCTGCTTCACGCAGGCCGTTTTCCATGCACGCCGTGACGGCATCAGGGTCACTTCAACTCGCAGGTCAGCTGGGTCACACCGCTCTTGACCAGGGTAGCCTGCTTGTCCTGACGGGAGAAGGTAGTCACCCCGTCGGAATAGCTGGCAGTCTCTTTGGGCGACTCGATGCGCCCCAGCTTGTGATAGACACCGGCATAAGGGAACTGCACCATGTCGGCCTGGGCATCATAGGTGATGGCCAGCAACTCTTCCCCGCACTGATACTGGCTGTATTGATACTGGGTCGGCTGCGGCATGCTGCAGGCGGCCAGACCGAACAGGGGAAGCAACATCATCATTTTTTTCATCGCACTTTCCTTATGTCATGGCGTTATCGACGGGACAAACTATAGCGGTCAACCCTCAAGGATTTGATAACTATGGGTAATTTCTACCGCTTTTTCCAACATCAGGGAAACTGAACAATATTTTTCCATGGACAGATCCACCGCACGGGCGACCTGCTTCTCCGCCAGACCCTTGCCGGTCACCACGAACTTGAGGTGGATCTGCTCAAATACCCGGGGAACGGTATCGGCGCGGGTCCCTTCCAGTTCGACATGGCAGGCGGTCACGGACTGACGGGCCTTCTCCAGGATAGAGACCACATCGATGGAGCTGCAACCGCCGACAGCCAGCAGGATCATCTCCATCGGGCTGGCACCTTCACCCGGGTTGGCGCCATCCAGGGTCACCTGATGACCGGACTCGCTCTCTCCCACAAACTTCATGCCTTCCACCCAGCTGACCTTGGCTTTCATCTCTCACTTTCCTCTCAATGACGACGGTTCTAACGCCCATAGCATACCTCAAGCCGGGGTCGAGTGGCACATGCGCCAGGATCTTGCCCGTTCCCGACGATAAAGCCCCGTTTTGCGGCGACAAGCCTCTCCTGCGAAACGGACGACGACCCAAAGGGAAATAGATCGAAATCAACATCCGACCTCCTCTTCTTGCCTAGAATGCCCCGGACGACGCAGCAGATGGCGGCTCACCGGTGGACGGCAAAACCCCAAAGCCTTGTCAGCACAGGCAAAGGCTCTTATTCTACTGCGACCAAAGAGTAAGGAATGGCAAGCTTGGCAACTTGCCTGGACGCACAGTCCATAAAAATGACACTACAGAGGAAGTCTCATGATCATTGGCAAACCGCAAAGCGATCCCACCCTTGAGTGGTTCTTGTCGCATTGCCACATTCATAAGTATCCCGCCAAGAGCACCCTGATCCACGCCGGTGAAAAAGCGGAAACCCTCTACTACATCGTCAAGGGCACCGTCGCCGTCCTGATCAAGGATGACGAAGGCAAGGAGATGATCCTCTCCTACCTGAATCAGGGGGATTTCCTGGGCGAGATGGGGATGTTCGAAGAGAACGAGAATCCGGAGCGTTCCGCCTGGGTACGTGCCAAAGGCGCCTGTGAAGTCGCCGAGATCTCCTACAAGAAGTTCCGCCAGCTGATCCAGGTCAACCCGGACATCCTGATGCGTCTATCCGGTCAAATGGCCAAGCGCCTGCAGCACACCAGCCAGAAGGTCGGCAACCTCGCCTTCCTGGACGTGACCGGCCGCATTGCCCAGACCCTGCTCAACCTGGCCAAACAGCCGGATGCCATGACCCACCCGGATGGCATGCAGATCAAGATCACCCGCCAGGAGATCGGCCAGATCGTCGGCTGCTCCCGTGAAACCGTCGGCCGCATCCTCAAGATGCTGGAAGAGCAGGAGCTCATCTCCGCCCACGGCAAGACCATAGTGGTGTTTGGTACCCGATGACCGGGTTCCGCCGACGGCGCCCGCACAGCGCCGTTGGATAAAAAGGCTGCCCATGGCAGCCTTTTCCGATCCTCTCCCCTATAATCCCGAGCGCCCCGCCGTCATGGCCTTCGCCAAGAGAACTCCTATGCACCTTCAATGCCCCCTTTGCCGCAGCCCCCTGCACCTTCATGCCGCCTCCCGCGGGGTCTATTGCGACAACAAGCACCACTTCGATCCCGCACCGGAAGGCTATCTGGACCTCATCCCCGGCAAGAAGAACCCCAAGGACAGCGACAGCCGGGCCCTGCTGCGCGCCAAGCGCCGCTTCCTGGAACAAGGCCACCAGCTGCCTCTGGTGGACGCCATGGCGAACCTGCTCGCTCCTCTTGGCGAGCGCGAGCTTGTCCACCTCGGCTGTGGCGAGGGGTACTACTGCCGCGCCCTGGCTGAGCGGCTGTCCGGCTGGCAGGTCGGCGGTTTCGATCTGGCCAAGAATGCCATCTTCGCCGCCAACAAGGCGCAACCGGAAGGCCAGTTCGTCATCGCCGACCCGGCGCGCGCCCCGCTGCTGCCTGGCACGGCCCAGGTGCTGCTGGTCAACGACCTCAAGGTCAAGACGGAACTCCTGGTCAGCTGGCTGGCACCGGGCGGCTATCTGCTCCACGTGCAGCCCGGCCCTCGCCATCAGTGGCAATTGCGCGTCAGCCTCAATCCGGTGAGCATGGAACATCCCCTGAGCTGGCCCGCCCTCACCGGGCTTGTCAGTGTTGCCCAGCAACGCGCCCAGTTCAGTACGGCGCTGGATCAGGGCCTGCGCGAGCACATTCTGGAGACCAGTCGCCTCGGCTGGCGTGCCAGCGGCGAGCAGCGCCACGCCTTCACCCACCAGGGGCCCGACGCCCTCGAGCAGGATCTGCTGCTCAGCCTGTGGCAAAAACCGCTGTGAACCGGTGACATACCATGAAAAAAAGCCCTGACGGGCCTTTTTGACAAAGCGAGTGCGCCTTTCCCCTGACAGGGAAGAGACACCCGACCACGCAGCAAGACAAAAAATGGGGCCCTCGGCCCCATTTTTCATCACGGCAGATCAGTTGCAGCTCGCCGCGCCCTGATCGACCCAGACGGCGGCCTTGCCGGGCTCATCGCCCTTGGTCCAGTACTGGGCCTTCCACTTGCGGCCGTTGTGGCTGGTGACATCACCGCCGTTGTAGACCACTCCGGCATCCCAACCCAGTTGCACCTGGCTCACCAGTTTCCACTGATCGGCGGTGCGGCTCGGCTCGTTGCCCTGGGTCCAATACTTGGCCTGCCACACCAGTTGCTTGTGGCTCACCTTGTCATTGGTGTTGTAGACGGTACCTGCACTCCAGGCCGGATGGTTGGCCGCATCCGGATCGCTGGCCTCGCAGCCACCACCTGTACTGGCCGGCTTGACGATCAGGCGGGTAACGGCTGTGGCATCCAGCGCCCCGTCGGTGACCACCAGGGTCAGATCGTAGGCCGTATCACTGGTCACGTTCGAGCCCGTCACCACCAGGGTCGCGCTGTCCAGACCGGTGGCGCTGAGCCCGGCCGGCACTGTCCACTGATAGCTCAAGGCATCACCATTGGGGTCGGAAGCGGTGGCCTTGATGCTCACCTGCTTGCCGGCCTCGACGGTCGCACTGGCCGGTACGCTGACCACTGGGGGCAGGTTCGGCTGCGGCGCCTTGTTGGTGACCACCACCTGATCCTTGGCCGAGAGCCCCTGATCGTCCGTCACGGTCAGCTCGAACACCAGATTGATGTCGCTGCTGACGGCATCCAGTACCACACGGGCCTTGGCCTGGGTGGCATCCAGCAGGCTGGCCTGGGGTCCGGAGACCTGTTTCCAGCTGTAGGTCAGCGCCCCGTTTTCCGGATCGTGGGAGGCACTGCCGTTGAGGGTCACCTCGGCCGGGCCGGTGGCACTCAGATCGCTGCCGGCATTGGCAACCGGCGGCTTGTTGACCGGCGGCAGCGTACCCTCGCCGTGGCCCAGCCCCTCGTGCATGGCGTTGAGGATGTCGCCGTTGTCCGCATCAATTTCCCAGGCGAACAGACCGCCGAGCTGGTTCGCCAGCACGTACTGCCCCTTGGCCTTGACCGAGCGGTCGTTGTCGAAGGTAATGAGGTCGCCACTGCTGGCCTTGAAGACATAGGGGGCCTCGGCCGACTCGTCATAGCCCTGCTCCCAGCCTGCGCCCATGCGGTTGTTGACGATGTCGCGGTAATCCACTACGCCATTTTCCCAGGTACCGCTCACCGGTCCGGTAGCGGTGCCGGTGAAGGGGTTGCCGGCCTGGTAGTTCTTCACTCCGGTCCAGCCACGGCCATACATGGCCGCCCCCACCACAATCTTGCCCGGTGTCACCCCCTGACCCAGCAGCGCCTTGACGCCCTTGTCGGTGGTGTACTTGGTGGCCGGATCCCAGCTGGAGGCAAAGAGGTTGGTCTGGTGGGCCAGATTCGTCAGGTCGAAGGCGCCGCTGAAGTCGTAGCTCATCAGGAAGATGTGGTCCATGTACTGCTGGGCCGCCTGATAATCCACCTTGGCAATCTTGTCACCGCCGGCGCTGATGGCCGAGGTCAGCTCATACTGGCGGCCGGTCTCGGCTTCCAGTTCATCGAGCATGGCTCGCAACTCCTTCATCAGCACCACATAGGTGGCACCGTCATTCGGGCCGCCCAGGCTGGGGTTGGCCCCCTGTCCGCCCGGGAACTCCCAGTCGATGTCCACGCCGTCGAAGAATTTCCAGGTCTGCAGGAACTCTTTGACCGAGGCGACGAAGGTATCGCGCTTGGTCTTGTCACCCAGGAAATAGAAGGGATCGGAGAGGGTCCATCCGCCGACAGACGGCAGGATCTTAAGGTCCGGGTGGGCCTGTTTGAGAGCCATCAGGTTGCCGAAGTTGCCCTTGTAGGGCTCATCCCAGGCGCTGAGGTTGCCTTGGGACATCTGGATCGCCGCCCAGGGATCATGGATGGAGACCTTGAAGTCTTCGCGGCCCGCACAGGAGCGCTGCAACGCCTCGAAGCTGCCGGAGATCTCTTTGAGGCTGTCGTTGATGCCGTTGCCACCGCAGATGGGGGTGAAGCCGTAGAGGATATGGGTCAGGTTCTGGGCCGGGATCTTGTCCACGGTGAACTTGCGACCATAGACCCCCCACTCCACGTAGTAGGCCCCCACCACCTTGCCGGACTTGTTGGCGTAGGGCTTGTTGTTCTCCTTGAGGGGCGCATTGAGCGGCGCCAGGTGGCTGCCGTCGGTATCGGCGACCATCAGCTCCTTCTTGTCGGAGAGGGTGCAGCCATCGGCGTTGCACAGGGCCACCTGCATCTGGTAACGCCCCCCCTTGGTGACCTTGAAGTTGGCGGTACCCGCGGCGGAGGCCGGGCCTGACCACACCTCCTTGCCGTCGAGCAGTACCTTGGCGGTCTGTCCGACGTCACCGGACCAGAGGTTCCAGGTCACGCTGACGGGAGCGCCATCCTTGTGGACGGTCACCAGCTGGTTGTAGGCCGAAGCGGCCTGATTGACTTCAACGATGGCAAACTTGGTGGGGCCGGAGCCAATGGTGGGTTTGCCCGGGGCAGCGGCGAAGGCGGAGGTAGTGCAAAGCCCCCCGACCAGAAGCGCCAGCAGGGAAAGTTTTGGACTTAACATATTTGAACTTCCTTATTTCGTTATTGGAATTAACAACGAAAAAGGCAACGCAACCTGCCAGGTAACGCAGACAACATCGCAACCATGGCTTGGCCCATGGACGATACAACCTGTGGTGGCCCCGCTATCCTAGGTACGCAGACCCTTAGACCGGAAGCTTTGCGTCCCGGACTTTCATCCGGTTTGCCTTTTTGCACAACTTGATTTGCGACAAAAATAATCGCCGAATGACTATAGAGGAGAGTCGCCCGGGTGCCACCTGCCAAAAGTGACACCCAACAAGACTCAATTATCACCAAATCCGGAAAATGGCGACGAAATAGGCATCATCATCGTCGATCATGGCGCCTGGATGGCATCAAAAAAATGTTCAGCCAATGCTCGATTCTGTGAGACCAGTCACTGAACCGGCATCAGCAGGCTGTTCATCAGGGCGCGCAGCTTGAGAGGTTTGACCGGTTTGCTCACGTAGCCAAAGCCGTGCTCACGGATCTGTGCCTGCAACTCGCTCTTGCGATCCGCACTGATGATGATGCCGCCGATACCGTTGCCGTGGGCCAGCCTGATCATGTGCAGCGCCTGCAACCCGGTCTTGCCGTCATCCAGGTGATAATCCGACAGCACCAGCGCAGGCAGGAAGCCGCCGCCGATGATCTCTTCCGCCTGCTCCTGGCTCTGGGCACAGCGCACCTCGCAGCCCCAGCGTCCCAGCAGCGAGGCCATGGCGATGAGGATATCCTCCTCGTTGTCGATGCAGAGGATCCTGACCCCTTCCAGCTGGCTGTCCCGCAGGGCCGGGGTCGTCACCTGGCTGGGGATGACGGGCCGGGTCGCGAGGTTCAGGGTGATGGCAAAAACGGACCCCGCTCCGGGCCAGCTGCGCAGGGAGAGCTGATGACCCAGCACCAGCGAGATGCCGCGGGCAATGGCGAGCCCGAGGCCAAGCCCCTGCTCCCTGGCGGTGCGGGAGTGATCGAGGCGGGAAAACTCGTCGAAGATCGCCTCCTGCTTGCCCTCCGGGATGCCGGGGCCGTTATCCCACACCTCGATGCGCACCTTCTCCCCCATGCGGCGACAGCCGAGCAGCACCCGACCGCCGGGGTTGTAGCGAAATGCGTTGGTGAGGAAGTTCTGCAACACCCGCCGCAGCAAGCGCACATCGCTGTAGACCGCAAGGCGGCTCTCCACCACGGAGAACTGGATCCCACCGGCCTGGGCCAGCACGCCGAATTCCGCCTTGAGATTGTCCAGCACATCGCTCAGGGCGAAATCGAGCTTCTTCGCCTTGAACTTGCCCGCCTCGAGGCGCGAGATGTCCAGCAGATCCGTGATGAGATCCTCGGTCGCCCCCAGGGCGTCGTCGATGTGGCGAGCGATGCGAGCCGGTTCGTCCTCCGGGGGCAGCATCTCCAGCAAGGAGGAGGTAAAGAGCTTGGCCGCGTTCAGCGGCTGGGTCAGGTCGTGGCTCACCGCCGCAAGGAACCGGCTCTTGGACTGGTTGGCCCGCTCCACCTGCTGGTTTACCAGCAGCAGTTGGCGGTTGAGTTCGGAGAGCTCGTGGGTGCGCTCGGCCACCCGCGCCTCCAGGTGCTCGTTCGCTTCCCGCAGCACCCGCTCCGCCGCCCTGAACGGGGTGATGTCGGTGAAGGTCATGACAAAGCCCCCCGCAGGCATGGGGTTGCCCTGCATCTCGATGACCCGGCCATCGGGACGCTCCCGCGCCGAGACATGGGGGCTGCCACGCTTCATGAAGGCAACCCGCCGCGCTACCTGGGCCTCGATGTCTCCCTGGCCGCACAACCCCTGTCCAGCGTTGTAGCGGATGATCTCCTCGATGGAACGGCCCACCTGAATGAGACCGGGGGGATAGGAGAATAGCTCGATGTAGCGTCGGTTCCAGGCCACCAGCCTGAGCTCCCTGTCCACCACGGAGATCCCCTGCCCCATGTGTTCGATTGCCCCCTGCAACAGGCCGCGGTTGAAGCGGAACATGTCGGAGGCCTCGTCCACTATGGTGGCGATCTCCTCGAGCTGCATGTTGCGTCCCTGCAGGGCAGAGGCCAGCACCAGGCGGGCGGACGAGGTACCGAATACCCCCGCCAGCAGTCGCTCCGTGTGGGCGATGAGCTCGGCGGAGGCCTGCATCTGGGGCGCCAGGGTGCCTCCCCGCTCGCCGGCGAAGCGACCGAAGGCCCGCTTGACGCGGCTGGAACCGACGAAGCGGGCCGCCAGCATCTCCAGCTCCTTCACCGAGACCCGCGCATGATAAAGCGCCGAGGTGTCCCGGCTCGTCTTGCCGACGAAGTTGGCTGCCTGCAGCCGTTCGCTCACCGCCGCCCGTGACAGCAGGGAGCCCGCCACATAGCCGACCAGATTGAGCAGAAGACTCAGGAAGAGGCACCAGGCCCCCAGGCTCAGATCCCGCACCGCCGGCCAGTCTGGGGGCGCCAGCAGGGCTTCGAGAGGGGAGCCTGCCAGCAGTCCGCTCTCCGCCAGCAGGGTCACGAACCAGAGGCTGACCCCGAGGGCGAGCCCGAGATAGACGCCCTTGCGATTGCCATGACGCCAGTACAGGCCGAGCAGCAGGGCCGGTGCGAACTGGGCCACGGCCCCGAACGAGAGATAGCCGATGCGCGACAGACTGGTGAGATCCCCGAGCCAGAGATAGAGCGCCCAGGCCGCCAGCAAAATCAGCAAGATGGCGCCCCGACGCACCTGCAGCAGCAACCGCATCAGGCGCTCGTCCCGCCCCTGTTGCCAGACCCGGCGCAGCAGGACCGGCAACACCAGATCGTTGCTGACCATGATGGCCAGAGCGATGGTGCAGACGATCACCATGCCGGTGGCCGCCGAGGTGCCGCCGAGAAATGCCAGCATCGCCATGCCGTCGAATCCGAGGGACATGGGGAGGCTTATCACATAGGTGTCCGAGGCCATGTCTGCCCCGACCCACTGCTTGCCTGCCAGCGCCAGCGGCCAGATGAAGAGCCCCATCAGGAAGAGATAGAGGGGGAAGATCCAGCGGGCCCAGTGCAGATCCTGTCCCTGGTTGTTCTCCACCACGGTCACGTGAAACTGGCGCGGCAGGCAGATGACGGCGCACATGGCGATCAGGGTGTAGATGGCGAGCTCCAGCAGGCCGCCCGGCGTCACCGCCACCACCGCATCGAGGAAGTCGCCCGCCACCAGGGTACGCGCCTCGCTCGGTCTGGCGATGATGAGCCAGAGCGCAAAGCCTCCCACCGCCATGAAGGCGAGCAGCTTGACCACGGACTCGAAGGCGATGGCCACCACCATGCCCCTGTGGTGCTCGGTGGCATCCAGGTTGCGGGTGCCGAACAGAATGCTGAACAGGGCCAGCAGCAGGGTGACCCCCAGCGCCAGCTCCGCCATGTTGCTGGTGGGGCTGACCCCCGTGCTGTTGGCCATCAGCAGATCGAGCCCGGTGACGATCGCCTTGAGCTGCAGCACCAGATAGGGAAGTATCCCCATGACGGCAATGAGGCTGATCACCATGGCCAGGCGCTGGGACTTGCCATAACGAGCGGCAATGAAATCGGCGATGGAGGTGATGTGCTCGCGCTTGGCCACCAGGATGAGGCGGGCCAGCAGGCGCCAGCCAAACAGGAACACCAGCATGGGGCCCAGGTAGATGGGCACCGGCGACCAGGGGGATTCGCTGGCCTGGCCCACGGTGCCGAAGAAGGTCCAGGAGGTGCAATAGACCGCCAGCGACAGGCTGTAGAGCAGAGGCTGCCCCTTGGGGCGACGGCGCTTGTTCTTGTCCGCCACATAGGCGATGAGGAACAGCAAGCCCAGATAGGCGAGCGACAACCCGATCAGCAGCCATCCTTGGTGCATCTCTCTACTTCCCTTTTCCAGATAAGTCGGAGGCCTGCCGCGCCAGAGACCGGCAGACCTGTGTCATCGGCCCTGTTCAGGGCTCTCTTCACGCAGCCGCAACACGAAGACCGGCAGCACTACCAGCACCATGATAAAGAAGATGCCGCCTCCCAGCGGCTCGAACAGCACGCCGCAGATCGCCATCAGGGCCGCCACCGTCATGCCGAGGCCGAGCGCCGCATAGAGCGCCTGGGTGGGGATCTGCTGCTCCGCGGGCAACTGGCGGGTCATGAAGCGGATGGCGCCAAGGTGACTGACGCAGAAGGTGACCCCGTGCAGCAGCTGGCCGAGCACCAGCACCGCCAGGTCGGTAGAACTGCCGAGCAGCACCCAGCGCACCACGCAGCCAAGGGCCCCCACCAGAAACAGGGTCTGGGCGCCGAAGCGCTGGAGGAAGCGCTTGTCCGCGGCGAACATGGCGATCTCCGCCACCACTCCCAGAGCCCAGAGATACCCGATCAGGGTGCCGCTGTAGCCGGCGCTCTTCCAGTAGATGGCGCTGAAACCGTAGTAGGCCGCGTGGCTCCCCTGCAGCAGGGCGGTGATGAGCAGGAAGCGGCGCACCGGGGCCGACCTGAGCGTGACGAGCAGCGAGGCCTTGGCCCGCTCCCCTTGCAGCTCCCTAGGGGCGGGTCGCAGCGGCAGCAGGCTGAGCCCCAGCATGATCAGCAGCCCGGCCACCATGGTGTGCAGCACCCAGTCGCTGCCAAAGTTGCCCACCAGGGCCCCCACCAGGGTGGAGGCGACGATAAAGGCAAAGGAGCCGCACAGCCGCACCTTGCCGTAGTCGAGGTGGGTCTGAACCACCATGCGGGTGGCAAGCGCCTCTCCCATGGGCATCAGGGTCGGGTAGATGAAGTTGGCCGCCAGGGTCAGCACCACCAGCCACCAGAGGCTGTGGCCCAGATAGAAACCGAGGAAGGCCAGCAGACTCAGCAGACAGAGCAGCCGGGTGACGGGCAGCAACTGGCCGGCACCCTTGACTCGCCCCATCACCATCAGGTTGCCGGCAAAACGGATGGCCATGCCCACCCCCAGCAACAGCCCTATCTGTTCAGTACTCACCCCGATGCCTTCCAGCCAGAGCGACCAGAACGGCAGGTAGGCGCCATAAACGAAGTAGAAGGCGCCAAAAAACAGGGCTAACCAGGAGAACGCGGGCATAGAGGCTCGGGCTGCATGACAAGGGGCACAAATGATAACCGATTTCGGGGCGGGGATCCCCAGGCGGCATGACAGATAAAAACCATAATTATCAATAAAGTTGAACCTTTGTCACATCCCCCTGTCTATTGGGTAACACCGCTTCCTGATGAGTGTTGCAATCCTTCCACCCGCCCCTGGCGGGTTTCTTTTTTGCAGACGCCGACCTTCATGACAAAAGGGGCCTGAGGGCCCCTTTTCCTTCATGCTGGTCCACGACCATCAGAACACGTACTTGACCCGTGCACTGAGGTTGCGGCCAGGCTTGGTCTGCTTGCTGGTATCTGCGGTGGCGGCAAGGCCGGTGATGCTCTCGTAGCTCACGTACTCCTTGTCAAACAGGTTGAACACCCCCACGTTGAGCTGCAGGTCCTGCACCGGCTTGAACTGGGCATAGAGATCCACCACGCCCCAGCCTGCGCTCTTGATGTTGTCGTTGCCTCGCGCATCCTTGCCCACCTTGTCCATGTCGTCGGCAAAGCGCAATGCGGTGTTGATGTTCCAGTTCGGCTGCTCCAGACGCACTCCGACGCTGCCGTTCAGGGGGCTCAGGCTGTTGATGTAGTTGCCCTCGCCATCCTTGCCCTCGATGTAGGCCAGGTTGCCCCAGACGTTGACCAGCTCGTTCAACCAGTAGTCCGCCTTGGCCTCGGCCCCCTTGGTGGTCGCCTTGTCCAGGTTCTGGTACTGATAGAGGGCGGTACGGCCTTCGGTGCCCACGGCCGTCAGTTCGATGAAGTCGTCGAACTTGTTGTAGAAGGTGGCCACTTCATAGCTGAACCCGCCACGGCTGCCGCGCACCCCCAGATCGATGCCGTCGCTGCTCTCTGGCTTGAGGTTCGGGTTGGGCTCGATGCGATAGCCATACGCCTGGTGGTTCAGGGTGGAGAAGGCGTTGTCATACATGGGCGCCTTGAAGCCGTGGCTGTACTGGGCGAACAGGTTCGCCGCCTCGTGCGCCTTGAACACCAGCCCCAGCTTGGGAGAGAACTCCCCTTCGGAGATCTTCTTCATGTTCTCGCCCGTGTAGGCGGGATCCTCGTCCGGGGTCATCTTGTAGTAGTCGTAACGCACGCCCGGGGTCAGCACCCAGCGCTCGCCGAACTTGATCTCGTCAAAGGCCCAGAGCGCACTGCGCTCGCTGGTGGTGGAGGGGAAGCTCAGCTCGTTGTAGCCGACGAAGTCACCCGGAACGGTCGGCCCCTTGAAGCGGGTGCGCTCGTTGTCGGTGTGCTCGTATTCCAGGCCCCAGGCCAGACGCTGGCTGGCGAGCGCCTTGTTGAACTTCACCTGGGCGCCCAGGCTCTCCTGCTCGAAACCGTTGTGATCCAGGGAGTTCTTGGTCACATAGGGGTTGCCCGGTATGACCGGATACTTGGACGAAGCGTACTGATCCAGGGTCTGCTTGGCGCGGCTGTAGTAGATCTTGCTGTCCACGCGATCCGCCCAGAGGGCGTTCAGGGCGAGGCCATGATCCAGTACCAGGGAGAGGTTGTCGGTCTCCTTGTCGGTAATGGGCTGGTTGAAGACGGAGCCCGCCTTGGTCAGATCGATGGCATCCGGATCCTGCCCCTCGGTGAAGTAATCCACCGTCAGTTTCAGGAACTGATCATCGGAGAGATTCCACTTGCTCTTGAACAGCACGGCCTGGCTGACGATGTCGAACTCGTTCTTGTCGCCGTCATAATTCTGGGTGACACCGCCATCGCGCCAGGTGTAGCGCAGCAGGTTCTCGACTTCCCCGGTGCGCAGCGCCCCCGTGATGCCGGCCATTCTCTGGTGGCTGCTGGAGGCATAACCCGTGGTCGCATCCAGATAGCTGTCGCGGCCCTTGAGGAAGTCGCCAGCATCCTTGGTGGTGATGGCAATGACGCCTCCCAGAGCATCGGAACCGTAAGCGGCGGAGGCCGGCCCTTTGGCCACTTCCACCTGCTTGATCATGTCGGTGTCGAAGTAGGTCTGACCCACGCCGCCATTCTTGTAGGCATCGTTCTGGCGCACACCGTCCTGCACCACCTTGACCCGGTTTTCGCTCATGCCGCGAATGGTGAAGGTCTGGGCATCTCCTGCGCCTCCCTGCACGCTCACCCCAGGCTCATAGCGAAACAGATCGGCGACGTTGCTGACGACCTGCTCTTCAATCTGCTCCGAGGTAATGACGGCGATGGGACCGGAAACATCTTCCAGCTTCTGTTCCATCCGGGAGCCGCTGACGACCATGACTTCATCGGCTTTCTTGTCTGCGGCGAAAGCGGGGGAGATCAGCCCTGCCGCCACGGCGAGGGCTATCAGGGAGGGGGTGTTGTTGTGCGCCACTGCAAAGTCCTTATTGAGAATTATTATCAATCGGAAGGCATATTACCCCGCCAGAGACAAAGATCAATAATAAAGTGAATCATTCTCATTTCACTTTGTCGTCATTCCCCCTTACACTGGCGCCACTTTTTCGCTCGCCATGCCGCCATCCCATGGTGCAGCCTTTTCCCATCCTCTGTTTCTTGAGTGAGTAACCATGATCCGACGACTCCCCCTACTCGCCCTGCCCCTGCTGCTGGCCGCCTGCGCCACCACGTCGCAGAACACCCCACCCGAGACCCTCTATGACGCACGGCTCGATACGGCCCAGGGGCAGGCGTTGACCTTCGAGCAGGCGGTGGCGCGGGTGGCGGATGCCGACATCGTGCTGGTGGGGGAGCTTCACACTCACCCGGCCATCCATCTGTTGCAGGCACGTCTGCTGGCGGGGCTTGACGAGATGTCGCAAGCCGATGGCCGGGCCCTGGTACTCTCCATGGAGCAGTTCAGCCGCGCCGATCAGCCGGTGCTGGATGCCTACCTGGCCGGACGCATCGGCGAATCGGCCCTCATTCGAGATGGCCATGCCTGGCCCAACTACCAGAGTGATTACCGCCCTCTGGTGGAGTTTGCCAAGGCGCAGCACCTGCCAGTGATCGCCGCCAATGCCCCCAAACCCCTGGTGAGCTGCGTCGGTCAGGAGGGACCGGCCTGGCTCGACAAACTGCCGGCCAATCGCCGCAGCCAGCTTGCCCGCGAGCTGACTCTGGGGGATGACGGCTACCGCCAGAAGTTCATGGCTTCCATGCACCATGGGGATGCGGACGGCAACGCCCGTCGCTTCGCCGCCCAGACCAGCTGGGACGACACCATGGCCGAAAGCATGGTGGATTATCTGGGCAAGCATCCCGGCAGGCGCATCATGCATATCGCAGGCAACTTCCACGTGGAGGGGGGACTCGGGATCGCCAGTCGCATCGCCAGCCGCAATCCGGCACTCAAGGTGGCACTCATCGTGCCGCAAACCAGTGACGAGACAGCCCCCGGGAGAGACGCAGACGTCAGGGTCCACATCGCTCCCCTGCCGGAACGCTGGCTAAATGCAAAGGAAATGAAGCAAGATATGGGCGCACTGCATCAATCCCGAAGCCGTGACTGCAGCCAATGGTTGCAACCCTCAAAATAGCCCAAGGATTTCATATGGATGTGTTACTCGTCATCGACATGCAACAGGGGTTGTTCGATAACCCCCGCCATCAGGATGCCCAGGTCATCGCCAACATCAATCGTCTGGCCGATCGCGTGCGGGGCCAACACGGACGGGTCATCTATGTGCAACACGACGAACCGGGTTCCGAGCTGGAACCTGGCAGTGCGGGCTGGCAACTGCACGCCGATCTGGCCCCGTCTCCCCACGACAGCCGGGTGCGCAAGACCGCCTGTGACAGCTTCCTCGACACCGAGCTCGGCTTCCTGCTGGCAGAGCAGTCGGTAGACAGACTGCTCATCTGCGGCTGTGCCACCGACTTTTGCGTCGATACCACGTTGCGCAGCGCCGCCGCCAGGGGCTTTGACGCCTTTGCGGTGACCGACGCCCATACCACGGCGGACAGGCCGCACCTGAGTGCGGAGCAGATCATCCAGCACCACCACTTCATGTGGCGGCATCTGAGCCTGCCTCAAGGCAGAAGCGTGACCCTGCTCACGACGGATGAGCTGCTGGCCACCATTCAACCCGAGCGGGCGTGTTAAGCTGCCCGTCCTGATGTGAACACCCGATTGGAGTCTTGTGTGCGTCTACTCTCTGCCGTTGCCCTCACGCTGCTGTTACCGGCGCTCACCGCCTGCTCCGGCTTGCCGGGGGCAGCACCCGATGGCCCGGCCCCCCTGTTCCACACCCATATCAGCGACGACGGGAGCAAGCGCTTCACCTTCGAGGCCGCCCCTCTCGACGTCCTGCCCACCCGGTTGCAGGAGGGAGATGACAACCGGCTGAGCCGCCGCGACAAGAGCCTGCTGGAACGCCGGGAAGCCCTGCAGGACGAGCAGCTCACCCAGATGCTGGCCACGCGCAAGTATTGCCGAAGCGGCTATATCGTCCTCAGCCAGACCTCCTGGAAGATCCGCGGGGAATGCAACGAGAGCGCCACCCAGGCCGATCGCGATGCCTTCCCCAACCAGGCAGGCTGGCAAGAGTAACCCGGGACATAACAACAAAATGGGCAGCCCAGGCTGCCCGTTTTCTCATCTCGCTAATTGTTCCCTCAAACGGGTTCATCCGCCGGGCTGGTCAGCTCGGCGCCATTGTCGATGCGTTTGTGCCCTTCCACCAGGTGAACGAAGTCCACCAGTTCGTCGCCGGAGACACGGAACGCCTGACCGAATCCCTTGACGAACAGTCCCTGCTCGGGCTTGAGCCTAAACAGCACGAAGTCCTTGAGGTTGGAGAGCCCTTTGACTATCTCGCCGAAGCGCCCTTCCAGCGCCGCAACGGCCTTCTCCCAGCGTGCGTCGTCGCGGGCCACCACCTCGGCGACCGCATCGAAGGTCAGACGCTTGCGGGCAAACAGCTCGCGGGCACCGGTTTCGTCCTCGATCAGCATCAGCGATACCTTGGGCACCTGTTGCAGGTTGCGGGCGTGGCGAGCTATCTCGGAGATGAGCACATAGTATCCATCTTCCTGCAGCACGAAGGGGGCATAGCTGGCATTGGGGTTGCCTTCGCCATCCACAGTGGCGAGCTGCAGGGTACGGCAACCGTCGCGGAACTCGCGGATCTCCGGTTGCAGGCGGTTTTGCAGGCGCTCCTGACGTTCACTCATGCTTTCACTTCCTCTTGATACTGACGGCGCAGGGCCATGAAACGCTCCACCTGCTCAGGCAGCAGATGACGCTGCTCGTCCCGGCCCAGGTAGATCTTGAAAATGCAGCGGCCACTGTGGCCGAAGAACTGGAAGGAGTGCCCCTCCTTGCCCATGAAGAGCTTGCTGACCAGGGCGATGCCCGCCACGTTGTCGAGCTTGAGGTGGCCGTGCAGCTCCCCGTCCCGCCCCATCAGGTTGTAGTAGCCGCGCGCGTTCTTGCCCTTGGGGAAGGGAGCCTTCACCTCGAAGATGGAGCCATCGGATTCGACGATGGTGGTCACCTGACCCCAGCTGGACAGGTCCGCCAGCAGGGCTTCGGCCTCCCCGGCCGGCACTGACGTCATCAGGGCGGCAGGCAGATGGCGTACCACCTCCCACTCGCTGACGGCCAGCTCGGTGGCAATAGTGGACGGGTGGGCACTGGGGTCTTGCTCCAGCAGCGCCTGAATGCGTTGTGCAATGCTCATCGGTTCTCCCTGGATGATCTGGCGATGGTGCTCGGTGTCGCGACGGATACTGTAATAAAGCGCCCCAAGTAACGCAATTGATAATCGCTTTCATTCTCAGTGCATTTTGGTGGGCGACTTGATATTCTCGGCGGCAACCTTATTTCATTCACCCTTCGGAGGTTCGCATGGGCCGTCGTTTTGCCCTCGCATTCAGCCTGCTCGGCTGTGCCCTTTCCCTCTCTTCCCCATCCGTCATGGCGGTGGAGCGTATCGTCAGCATAGGCCCGGCCACCACGGAACTCATCCTGGCGCTGGGGGGCGAGCAGAGCCTGGTCGCCACCGATGTCAGCAGTCCGGAGCCCAGAGGCGTGCCCAAGGTCGGCTATCACCGCGCCCTCGCCGCCGAAGGGATCCTGAGCCTCTCTCCGACCCTGGTGGTCGGCAGCGACGAGATGGGCCCGAACAGCACGCTTGATCAGTTGCGCCGTGCCAACGTCAAGGTCGAGGTCATGGCCACAGCCCCTACGCTGGCCAACCTCAACGAGCGTATCGACACCCTGGCCCATCTCCTGGGTGACCAGACGGCAGGGAGCAAGCTCAAGGAGCAAATTGCCGCCCAGAGCGACACCCTGGCGGCGCAGGCGAAGCAGAACAAGCCCCTCAAGGTCGCCTTCCTGCTGCTGCACAAGGGTCAGCCCACCAGCATCGCTGGCGGCAACACCACCGCCAGCGCCCTCGTCACCCTGGCGGGCGGCGTCAATCCGGTGGCTGGGCTCCACGACTACAAGCCCGTTTCCACCGAATCCCTCATCGAGCTGCAACCGGATCTGGTGTTGGTGAGCGGCCGCGACTGGCAGCAGTATCAGGATCCCGACGCCGTCCTGAGCCAGGTGCCCGCCCTGTCAGCCACCCCGGCAGGCAAGAACAAGGCCATCCACGCCATCGACGGACATGCCCTGCAAGGGGGCCTCAGCCTTCGTTCCCTGCAACAGGCGAACCAGATCGCCCAGTGGATCAAGCAGGGTTCCTGATGCGCCTGCCTCTGCCCTGGCTGCTCGCCCTGACCGGCTGCGCGCTGGCGTTGCTGCTGGTCGGGTCCCTCGCGACCGGCCCCATGTCCCTCTCCCTTGGCGAGAGCCTGCGCGCCCTGTTTGCCGGACCACAGAGCGGGATTGAGGCTCACAAATTATTGATCGTGCAGGAGATCCGTCTGCCACGAACCCTGCTCTGCATCGCCGTGGGGGGCATTCTCGGCCTCTGCGGCGCCGTCATGCAGGGACTGTTTCGCAACCCCCTGGCAGACCCCGGCATCATAGGGGTGTCGGGCGGGGCGGCACTCGGCGCGGCCCTGGCCATCGTGCTGCTCGCTCCGCTGGGCTCGCACCTGCAGAGCCTGCTCGGCCTGGGGTTGCTGCCCCTGCTCGCCTTTCTCGGCGGAGCCCTCACCACCACCCTCGTCTATCTGCTGGGTACCCGGGAAGGGGGCACCTCGGTCACCGTGATGCTGCTGGCCGGGGTGGCCATCACGGCGCTCTCCGGTGCCGTCATCGGACTGCTCACCTATCTCGCGGACGATCAGATGCTGCGCAACCTGAGTCTGTGGCAGATGGGCTCCCTGGCGGCAGGCAAGCCGGTCGATGTGACGCTGGCGCTGCTGACCCTGGCCGCTTTGCTGCTGCTGTTCATGCGCGATGCCAATCCCCTCAACGCCCTGCTGCTGGGAGAGGGAGAGGCACGGCATCTGGGGGTGAACGTGCAGACGCTGAAGCGTCGCCTCATCCTGCTCACCGCTGCTGGTGTCGGCGTGGCGGTGGCCGTGGCCGGCATGATCGGCTTTGTCGGTCTGGTGGTTCCCCATCTGGTACGGCTGCTGGCCGGTCCCAACCATGTCCGCCTGCTCCCGCTGTCTGCCCTGCTGGGGGCTGGCCTGCTGCTGGGGGCCGACATGCTGGCGCGTACCCTGCTCGCTCCGGCCGAGCTGCCGGTCGGCATCATCACCGCCCTGCTGGGTGCCCCTTTCTTCATCTGGCTCTTGGTCAAGAGCCGACGAACCCTGTAACAGGAGATCGCCACCTTGCCCGGATACCCCTCCCCCCTGCTCAGTTGCCGGGGTCTTCGCCTCAGTCGTGGCAACCGGCTTATCCTGGACAGCCTGGATCTCGACCTGCATGCCGGCAGCCTGACCGCCCTGCTCGGCCCCAACGGGGCGGGCAAAAGCTCACTGCTCAAGTGCCTGACCGGCGAGCTGGAACATGAAGGGGAGATCCACCTGTTCGGCCAGACCCGCAGGGGGTGGGCCGACAACGCTCTGGCCCACCGGGTCGGCGTGCTGCCGCAAAGCTCCTCCTTGAGCTTCCCCTTCCTGTGCGAAGAGGTGGTGGCCATGGGCCGGCTGCCCCACAGCGAGCCTGCCAGCCGGCGCGACGAGATAGTCCGCGCCGCCATGACCCACGCCGGGGTGGATCACCTGACGGGCCGCCTCTACCCCGGCCTCTCCGGCGGGGAGCGCCAGCGGGTGCAGTTCGCCCGGGTGCTGGCCCAGATCTGGCAGGCCCCGGACGAACCGCAGCAGGCGCGGCTGCTGCTGCTCGACGAACCCACCTCGGCCCTCGACCTCAAGTACCAGCACCAGCTGCTCACCATGGCCCGGGCGCTGGCCGGTCGCAACACCGCCGTGCTGGTGGTGTTGCACGACCTCAATCTCGCAGCCCGCTACGCCGATAGGCTGGTGATGCTGGAGCAGGGCAGGCTGATGGCTGACGGCAGCGCAGGCGAGGTACTGACCCCGGCGCTCATCGCGCGCCTCTACGACTACCCGGCCGAGGTGATCCACCACCCCGAGACCGGACAACCCATGGTGGTGTGATGCCGTTCATCCACCATCCCGAGACGGGGCAGTCCGCCATGGCGGTGTGATGGCGGGCGCATCGCCCTCTCAGTCCACGACCATCCCGTACCAGCCATCCACCACCCCGACATGGAACAGCCCATGGTGGTGTGATTGGCCTGCATATTGGTGAGATTCAGAAACAAACAGAGCGCCCTCGGGCGCTCTGTTTGTTTTTGTCTGCGGGATTGGTCAGGCGATCTGGTAGCGGCCCGGCTTGTGATTGAGTGTCAACACCAGGTTACAGATGATGGCGGCCACCACGGAGAGTACCAGCAGCCAGGGAGAGACCACGAAGAATGAGGCAACCACGATGGCGCAATCCAGCCCCATTTGCAGCTTGCCTGCCCGCACACCCCATCTGTCCTGAATGAAGAGCGCCAGGATGTTGAAGCCCCCCAGGCTCGCCTTGTGGCGGAACATGATGAGCAGCCCCATGCCGATCAGGGTGCCGCCGATCAGCGCCGCATAGACGGGTTCGATCTTGCCGATTTGCAGCACGGCGTTGAGGTGATCCGTCATGAAGGAGACAGTGGCCACGGCGGCAAAGGTATTGAGGGTGAAGCGCGGCCCCATTCTGAGCCAGGCCAGGGCATAGAAAGGCAGGTTCATGCAGAAGAACAGCAGGCCGAAGCTCAGCCCCGTCAGCTGCTGCAACAGCAGCGCCAGCCCGGCGGTGCCGCCGGTGAGCAGGCCGACCTGGTGAAACAGGAAGATGCCGAGGGAGACGAAGCCTGCCGCGGTCAGCAGGGCGAGCACATCCTCATAGAGCGGATGCACCGAGCGGGGTTTGTTGTCCATAACCTATGTCCATAGCGAAGTGAAAGAGTGTCTATGCCCCTGGTGGAGGCGCGAGCCCCTTGTACCGGGGCTTCGTTATGGACACAGTGTCCGATTTCAGTGAGCCGGATCACAAGTACGCGACGATATGCGCCAAAATGGTGCGCGTCAGCATGGCGTTACAACCCTTGCACCAAAATAACGCTCCCCCGAAAACTGACAGCAGCCTGAAAAAGCGGACGGTTCCCGCTGCTCGCGGCAGCGAATCGTTCTAGAATGAGTGCCTTGCAATTGCCTGCGGAGCAACAGTAGATGAGAGTCGCCGTATTCGGGATAGGTTATGTGGGGTTGGTCCAGGCCGCCGTACTGGCCGAGATGGGTCACCAGGTAACCTGCGTGGATGTGGATGCCGCCAAGGTCGGCCGGCTGAAAGAAGGCATCATCCCCATCTTCGAACCCGGCCTGGCCCCCATGGTGCAGGCCAACCACCAGGCCGGTCGCCTGCACTTCACCACGGACGTGGCCGAGGGGGTGGGCTTCGCCGAGCTCATCTTCATCGCGGTCGGCACCCCGCCGGATGAGGACGGCTCAGCCGATCTGCAGCACGTGCTGGCGGTGGCCGGCACCATAGGCCGCCTGATGCAGGCTGGCAAAGTCGTGATCAACAAGAGCACGGTACCGGTCGGCACCGCCACCAAGGTGCGCCGGCACATCGAGGCCATACTGCGCGAGCGCGGCGTCGAACTGCCGCTCGAGGTGGTCTCCAACCCGGAGTTTCTCAAGGAAGGGGCCGCGGTGGCCGACTGCCTGCGGCCGGATCGCATCATCATCGGCACCGGCTCGGCCCATGCCATGTCCCTGCTGGAGGAGCTCTACGCCCCCTTCAACCGCCAGCACGATCGCATCATCCAGATGGATGAGCGCAGCGCCGAGCTGACCAAGTACGCCGCCAACGCCATGCTGGCCACCAAGATCTCCTTCATGAACGAGATGGCCAATCTGGCGGAGAAGCTGGGGGCCGATATCGAGGCGGTGCGCAAGGGCATAGGCGCGGATCCGCGCATCGGTTACCACTTCATCTACCCGGGCTGCGGCTACGGCGGCTCCTGCTTCCCGAAGGACGTGAAGGCGCTGATCCACACCGCGAGCGAGATCGGCTGCGAGGCGCCCCTGCTGCGCTCGGTGGAGAAGGTCAACGATCGCCAGAAGCACAAGCTCATCGAGCGGCTGCACCAGCACTTCGGCGCCGACTTGAGCGGCCGCACCTTCGCGATCTGGGGGCTCGCCTTCAAGCCCAACACCGACGACATGCGCGAGGCGCCGAGCCGGGTGCTGATGGAGGCCATCTGGACCGCCGGCGGCAAGGTGCAGGCGTTCGATCCCCAGGCCATGAGCGAGGCCCAACACCTCTATGGCCTGCGGGACGACCTGACCCTGTGCGGCACCCAGGAGGCGGCCCTCAAGGGCGCCGATGCCCTGCTGATCTGCACCGAGTGGCAGCAGTTCCGCGCCCCCGACTTCGAGCTGATCCAGCAGACCCTGAAGCAGGCCGTCATCATCGACGGTCGCAACCTCTACGATCCGGCCCGCCTGCGCCAGCGCGGCTTCACCTATTACGCCATCGGCCGAGGCGACAGCCTGGAACAGGCGCACGGTCTGGGGCAGCCGCGATGAAGTATCTCGTCACCGGCGCAGCCGGTTTCATCGGCTTTCACCTGGCGCAGCGGCTGTGCGGCGAGGGTCACGAGGTGGTTGGCATCGACAACCTCAACGACTACTACGAGGTGAGCCTGAAGGAGGCGCGCCTAGCCCTGCTCACGCCTCTGCCCGGCTTTCGCTTCGAGCGCACCGATCTCGCGGACCGCGCGGCCATGGCCTCGCTCTTTGCCCGCGAGCAGTTTGACCGGGTGATCCATCTGGGGGCCCAGGCCGGGGTGCGCTACTCCCTGGACAACCCCTTCGCCTACGCCGACAGCAACCTCACCGGCACGCTTACCGTGCTGGAGGGGTGCCGCCATCACGGGGTCAAGCACCTGGTCTACGCCTCGTCCAGCTCGGTGTACGGCCTGAACGAGCAGATGCCGTTCAAGACCTCGGACGGGGTGGATCACCCCGTCTCCCTCTACGCGGCGAGCAAGAAGGCCAACGAGCTGATGGCCCACTCCTACTCCCACCTCTACGGCCTGCCCACCACCGGCCTGCGCTTCTTCACCGTCTATGGCCCCTGGGGTCGCCCCGACATGGCGCTGTTCAAGTTCGTGCGCGCCATCCTCGCGGGGGAGCCCATCGACATCTACAACCAGGGCCAGCTCAGCCGGGACTTCACCCATGTCGACGACATCGTGGAGGGGATAGTGCGGGTCGTGGATCGGCCGCCGGTCGGCGACTCGAACTGGCGGGGGCAGACCGACGCCAGCCCGGCGCCCTATCGCCTCTACAACATCGGCAACGGCAGCCCGGTGCGGCTGCTGGACTTCGTGGAGGCCATCGAGACGGCACTCGGCAAACGGGCGATCCGCAACATGCTGCCGATGCAGCCCGGCGACGTGCTCGCCACCTGGGCCGACACAGAGGCGCTGTTCGAGGCGACCGGCTATCGCCCCAAGGTAGGGTTGACCGAAGGGGTCGAGAGCTTTGTGAAGTGGTACAGGGAGTACTACAGGATCTGACCGCACAGGATCATCCAAATAGAAAGGGGCTGCCAATGGCAGCCCCTCTGTTTATCCGGCTTACTCTCCTGCCGTCCGGGCTCAGGGCCCGGGGGCATAGCTGAAGGGCTCTATCTGTGGGCTGAGACCGCGGCACTCCGGCTTGAGGGCATCCACCCCCGCCAGCATCCAGTCGGTGCGGTGGCGGTTGCCGAGGCTCTCCATGCGATCGGCGTCGAAGCAGACCGCCATCAGATCGGCGGCGCCCAGCACCCAGCGTCCGGGGGCGGCCGCTATCCAGGCCGCCGCCTCGCGGGACTGCTCCCCGTCCGGCATCTGGTAGGAGTAGTGGCGCAGAGGCTGTTGACTGAACAGCAGGTGCTGCTCCTTGAAGCCGGCCAGCAGCAGTTCGTTCCCCGCAGGCACCCGCTCCGCCGCCAGCGCCATCACCCCCTCCGGGGTGCGCATGTCGTTGAGTTTCACGCAGATCCAGCTGGAGTAGATGAGCCACCCCACCGCCAGCGAGCAGAGGAGGGCACTGAGCGGCGCCCGGCGCAGCAGGGCGTTGATGAGCAGCAGCGCCGCCCCCATCGCCAGCAGGGGCAGCCAGGGCGCCGGGCCCAGATCCCCCAGCTTGCTCGCCAGCTTGGCGCTGAATGCCAGCGCCCCCGCCCCGCCCACACAGATGATCCCCAGCAGCCAGCCGAGCCCGCCCAGCAGGCGCGCGGGCCAGACCCGCGCCAACAGCTCGGCGACAAAGGGAGCCGTCAGCAGGGCCAGCGCCGGCGTGCCCGGCGTGACGTAGACGCCGCGCTTGCCCGGCGACACCGAGAAGAAGACGATCACCAGCACCAGGTAACCGAGCAGCAGTATGATGCGCTTGTCCTGCCCCTGGATGGCCTTGCGCCACGCCACCACCAGCCAGGGCAGCAGCAGGGAGAGCGGCAGCCAGAACGGCGGGATCACCGAGGTGAGGTAATACCAGAACGGTTTGACGTGATGCCAGGCGTTGGCATAGCGGGTCACCGTCTGGCGCAGCAGTATGTTGTCCCGATAGGCCTGCAGCACGGGATCCCCGCTCTGGGCCACCGCGAGCAACATGGGCACCAGCCACAGGCCGATGGCCAGCAACATGAACAGCGGTCCCGCCAGCCCCTTGAGCCAATCGCTCCTGGAGGCGGCCCGGATCTTCTCGCGGTGGGTCCAGATCGCCGGGATCAGGATCAGCAGGGCCAGCAGCCCCACCCCCTTGGTGATGATGCCGAGCCCGGCGGCGAACCAGCCGAGCCAGTACCAGCGCCAACCGCCACCGCAGAGCAGGAAGCGGACGAAGCCGTAGACGCCGAGGGTGATGAAGAAGGTGACCAGCGCATCGATCTGCGCCGTCTTGGCCTGCAGGGTGAACTGGACGGTAAACAGCAGCAACAGCCCGGCCAGGAAGCCGACCGAGGGGCTCCACAGGCGGCGGCCCATGTCCCACACCAGCGTGATGGTCAGCAGACCCGCCAGCAGGGAAGGCAGCAGGAACGCCACCTTGATGGAGCCGGTCAGCAGATAGCCGATGGCGATGCCCCACATAAACATGGGGGGCTTGTCCGGGTAGATCTCGCCGCCGCGCATGGGGAACAGCCACTGGCCGCTCTCCACCATCTCCTTGGCGATCAGGGCGAAACGGGGTTCATCGGCGGGCCAGGGATCCCGCAGGCCGAGGCCGGCGCCGAGCACCACCAGGGCGATCAGCAGCAACCAGCCGAATGAGCTCTGATTGAGCAGGTAACGATCATTTACCATGACGAGCCTCATAGTCGTTGACGACCTTGTCCCGCTTCCAGCCTCTGTGCTGGATATCCAGATAGAGGCTGTAGAGCGCGGTGAAGGTGGGGAAGAGGTTCTGCAACACGCCGACCGAGTCCTGCTTGGGCGAGAAGACGAAGTAGCTGAGCGTCATCAGGCTGCCGAGCACGCTCATGTACCAGAACATGCGCGGGATCACCGGCTTGCCGGCGCGCTTGGAGGCGACGAACTGCACCAGCCAGCGGCCGCCGAACATCAGCGCCCCTGTGTAGCCGATGATCTTCCAGCCGGTGACGTGCAGACCCGTCCAGTCAAACCAGGTCAGCTCCATGGAAAGCAGGGCATCGATCATCGCCGCCCTCCCCGGTTCAACCAGCCGACATGGGGGACGACCTCATCCCGGTCCGGCCAGACCGATGACAACGAAAGCAGGGTGTCCATCACTCCAGCATCTCCCGGATCTCGACCACCTTGGATCGGCGCTGCAACCACCAGACACCGACCACGTCCACCAGCCCGACCCAGAGCCGGTTCCAGACGCCGTACTTGGAGATGCCCGCCTGCCGGGGTCTGTGATTGACCGGCCAGGGGGACATGCGGCCACCCTGGGCCTGGATCAGGGCCGGGATGTAGCGGTGCATATGGTTGAAACCGGGCAGGCGCAGATACCAGTCGCGGCGCACCACCTTGAGGCCGCAGCCGGTATCCGGGATACCGTCCCGCAGCAGCAGATCGCGGAAGCCGTTGGCCAGCTTGGACGAGAGGCGCTTCACCCAGTCATCGCGCCGATTGACGCGATGGCCGATGAGCCCGACCTGGCTCTTGTCCGACGCGAAACGGCGCTTGGCCTCTTCCAACATGGCGGGAATGTCGGCCGGATCGTTCTGGCCGTCGCCGTCCAGCACCACCAGCCAGTCGCCACGACCGTGACGCACTCCGCTCAGCACCGCCATGCTCTGGCCGACGGCCCGCACGTGGCGCACGACCCTCAGGCTGGCGAAGCGCGCCTTCAGCTCGCACAGGACGGCAAAGCTGTCGTCCTCGCTGCCGTCGTCCACGTAGATCAACTCGTAGTCGTACTTGCCGCCCAGGGCCGCATCTATCTCCCCGATGAGGGGAGCCAGATTGTCCCGTTCATCCTTGGCTGGTACTACGACTGACACATCGACTGAATCACCCATATGAGCTTCCCGACAAAGAAAATAATCCAAGGGATCCTGTTGCGCACATCATGAAGAAGGTGGACTGAGCGCCAGAACCCGCACAAATACAAGGTATTACATCATGATGATCGCCGTCTATCACCCGACAACTAACAATCGCATCAACTAAGAGGGGCAGCACAACAGCGCGGCCCTGCCCGCACCTCAGGTCGTCACCACCAGCAGGATCTTCTCCCGCCTAAAAGTTCCATACCGTTTTCGTCTCTGATGACCTGACACATAACCACATGTTCCATCGTCTGGCTGGCAGCCACCCCGTGGAGAACCTATATCTTCCGGACAAGCCAACGAGGTAACCATCATGCAGAGACTCTGCGCCTGGGGCTGGGGGCTGCTCCTGCTGTTGACCACGGCATCGGCCCATGCCGATGCATTTCGCCAGGCCCCCAAGGCGATGAGCGCCCTGCGCCAGGGCGCCGCCATGGAGCGCGGCAACCCGAGGCAGGCCATCGCCCACTACTGCACCGCCGCCAGCCTGGGCAACCCGGAAGCCTACTACCGCATCGGTCGCCTGCTGGCTCGCGGCCCCCAGGGGATACGCAACGCGCGCCACGCGAACGCCTACCTCGCCATGGCCATGCGCCTCGGCAATCAGCAGGCCGCCCGCTACTACAACGAGCGGGTCGGCAACGCCCCCCTCGGCACCTGTGGCGTCGGTGGCAGCGGAGGCGGCGCGCCCTGGGTGCGGCCCAGCACCCCCTTCGATCAGGACAGCTACCTGGCCCGCCAATCCACGAGCAAGCAGCAGCTGGCCAGCATGATCCGCCAGGCGGCCAAACGTCACAGAGTCAACCCCCAGCTGGCGCTGGCCATCGCCATCGCCGAGTCCAATCTGAACAGCGCCGCCGTCTCCCCCAAGCAGGCGCAGGGGGTCATGCAGCTCATCCCCGAAACCCAGGCCCGTTTCGGCGTGACCCGGCCGTTCGACGCCCGGCAGAACATCCGTGGCGCCATGATCTACCTGAAGTGGCTGGAGAAGCAGTTTGGCCCCGACTGGGTCAGGATCAGCGCCGCCTACAACGCCGGGGAGCAGGCCGTCCTGCGCCACGGCGGCGTGCCCCCCTATCGGGAGACCCAGGAGTACGTGCAGCGGGTGCTCTACTACTCGGGGCAGGATCCGGCCAAGGAGCGCCGGCTGCCACGCTGAGCGCCACCCGACGGCCGTCTCATCCGCACGAATCCTATCGGGCCAGGCTTAAGGAAATCTTAAGACAGGGCCCGGCACGCTCCTGTTCGCTGCCGCCTCTCGGCCGCTCGCCAGCCCCCTGGCTCCCCGCTCCCCGGCTTTGCCGCCCCCTCCCCATTGGTTTACAATCGACGGGTTTTTTGGAACCGGGTTGACGGCCCGTCGACCCGGCCCCACCACGACATCAGTCTGTTAATGTCACGACATTAAACTGCTGAAAAGGAAGAGAATTAGCCAATGGCTCAATTTATTTACACCATGAACAGGGTCGGCAAGGTAGTGCCGCCCAAGCGTCATATTCTCAAGAACATCTCCCTCTCCTTCTTCCCGGGCGCCAAGATAGGCGTGCTGGGTCTGAACGGCGCCGGTAAATCCACCCTGCTGCGCATCATGGCCGGGATCGACACCGAGATCGAAGGGGAAGCCCGCCCGCAGCCCGGCATCAAGATCGGCTACCTGCCCCAGGAGCCCAAGCTGGATCCGGAGCAGACGGTGCGCGAGGCGGTCGAAGAGGCGGTGGGCGAGGTGAAACGCGCCATGGCGCGCCTCGACGAGGTCTATGCGGCCTACGCCGATCCGGATGCCGACTTCGACAAGCTGGCCCGCGAGCAGGGCGAGCTGGAGGCCATCATCGCCGCCCAGGGCGGCCACAACATGGAAAACCAGCTGGAGCGCGCGGCCGACGCCCTGCGCCTGCCGGCCTGGGATGCCCAGATCAAGCACCTCTCCGGGGGTGAACGCCGCCGCGTGGCCCTGTGCCGCCTGTTGCTGGAAAAGCCGGACATGCTGCTGCTGGACGAACCGACCAACCACCTGGATGCGGAATCCGTGGCCTGGCTGGAGCGCTTCCTGCACGACTACGAGGGCACTGTCGTGGCCATCACCCACGACCGCTACTTCCTCGACAACGTGGCGGGCTGGATCCTGGAGCTGGACCGTGGCGAGGGCATCCCCTGGGAAGGCAACTACTCCTCCTGGCTGGAGCAGAAAGACGCCCGTCTGGCCCAGGAAGCGAGTTCCGAAGCGGCCCGTCGCAAGTCCATCGAGAAGGAGCTGGAGTGGGTTCGCCAGAACCCCAAGGGCCGTCAGGCCAAGTCCAAGGCCCGTATGGCTCGCTTCGAGGAGCTCAACACCAACGACTACCAGAAGCGCAACGAGACCAACGAGCTGTTCATTCCGCCCGGACCCCGCCTCGGCGACAAGGTGGTCGAGGTGGCCAACCTCTGCAAGTCCTATGGCGACCGCCAGCTGATCGACGATCTCTCCTTCTCCATTCCGAAGGGCGCCATCGTCGGCATCATTGGCCCGAACGGTGCCGGTAAATCGACCCTGTTCCGCATGATGTCGGGTCAGGAGCAGCCGGACTCCGGTTCCATCACCCTGGGTGACACCGTGGTGCTGGCCTCGGTGGATCAGTTCCGCGACCAGATGAACGACAAGAAGACGGTGTTCGAGGAAGTCGCCGACGGCCAGGATATCCTGCGCATCGGCAACTACGAGTTCCCGAGCCGTGCCTATATCGGCCGCTTCAACTTCAAGGGTTCCGACCAGCAGAAGCGGGTTGGCGAGCTCTCCGGTGGCGAGCGCGGTCGTCTGCACCTGGCCAAGCTGCTGCAGACCGGCGGCAACGTGCTGCTACTGGATGAACCGACCAACGATCTGGACATCGAAACCCTGCGCGCCCTCGAGAACGCCCTGCTGGAGTTCCCGGGTTGCGCCATGGTCATCTCCCACGACCGCTGGTTCCTCGACCGCATCGCCACCCATATCCTGGACTACCAGGACGAGGGCAAGATCGCATTCTTTGAAGGCAACTTCACCGAATACGAAGAGTGGAAGAAGAAGACCTACGGTGCCGAGGCTATCCAGCCGCGCCGCGCCAAGTACAAGCGCATTGCCAAGTAAGGCGAGGCAACAGCTGCGCCGCCAGGTATGACGTCACAAGGGGAGCCGGGGCTCCCCTTTTTTGCCTCTTCTGACTTACAATCTCCACCTATTCCCCACCGATAGCGACCCATGACCCAAGCCTCCACCACCAGACTCACCATCCAGATCCGGCTCGAACCCGGCTGCCTGGGGCCGGATGGCAAGCAGCACATCGATACCTTCTGCGCGGCCGCCAACCGGATCCTCGCCGCCATCGAACCCCGACGGGTGCACTGGGTACTGCTGCCCCGCCATGACAAGCAACTGGCCGAGCAGGCCTATTTCCTCGATAGCCGCCCCTTGAGCGAAACCCAGGCCACCCTGCTGCTGCAACGCATGGGATTGGCCCTCGATCCCTTGCTGGAGCAGAGCGATGCCGTGCTGAGCCAGCTTATCGAACGCTACCAGAAAAACCGTTGATCCCGATGTGGAAACGGGGCTCTATTGGTCCCCTTTCTCCTGCCTCTGAGGGAAAACGTTTGAATTTTTACTCTATTCATTGATCCGCCTCGCACATCCGGGGTTTGTAAACCTGGCCGCCTGTGTGAAAATGTGCGCGCTGTCACGGTATCAGGACGAGTCTGGTCACTTCACCGCCAGAATCAGGGTCCGTCGCCCCGCATGGATGGGCCGGGCCCCCTGCTGCCTATTTCACGTCACCCATTGGAATCCAACATGAATCAACCACATCACGCTACCGGGCAGACCGCCAGCCCGGCTGCCGGGCATGGATTGCTCGAGCGCCTGTTTGCCCTGCGCGGTCATGGCACCACGGCCCGCACCGAGGTGATCGCCGGCATCACCACCTTCCTGACCATGGTCTACATCGTCTTCGTCAACCCGCAGATCCTCTCTGCGGCAGGCATGGACACCCAGGCCGTGTTCGTTACCACCTGCCTCATCGCCGGCATCGGCAGCATCCTGATGGGTCTGCTGGCCAACCTGCCCATCGCCCTGGCTCCCGCCATGGGCCTCAACGCCTTCTTCGCCTTCGTGGTGGTGGCCGGCATGGGCTACTCTTGGCAAGTGGGCATGGGCACCATCTTCTGGGGTGCGCTGGGCCTGCTGATCCTGACCCTGCTGCGGGTACGCTACTGGCTCATCGCCAACATTCCCCTGACACTTCGGGTCGGCATCACCGCCGGCATCGGTCTGCTCATCGCCCTGCTCGGCCTGCACAATGCCGGCATCGTGGTCGCGAGCCCCGCCACCATGGTGACCGTGGGCAACCTCACCTCCCTGCCCTGCCTGCTGGGGCTGCTCGGCTTCTTCCTCATCTGCATCTTCTCCGCCCGCGGCGTCCACTCCGCCGTGCTGATCGCCATCGTGGTCACCACGGCGCTGGGCTGGCTGTTTGGCGATGTCACCTTCAAGGGTTTCGTCTCCATGCCGCCCAGCATCGAGCCGGTGTTCGGCCAGCTGGATCTGATGGGCTCGCTCGACATCAGCCTCGCCGGGATCATCTTCTCCTTTATGCTGGTCAACCTGTTCGACTCCTCCGGCACCCTGATTGGCGTCACCAACCGCGCCAAGCTGGCTGATGACAAGGGGCACTTCCCGCGCATGAAGCAGGCACTGCTGGTCGATAGCGTGAGCTCGGTCGGCGGCGCCTTTATGGGCACCTCCTCGGTCACCGCCTTCATCGAGAGCAGCTCCGGCGTTGCCGTCGGCGGCCGTACCGGTCTGACTGCCATCGTGGTCGGCATCCTGTTCCTGCTGGCGATCTTCTTCTCTCCGGTCGCCGCCATGGTGCCGGCCTACGCCGCCGCTGGCGCCCTTATCTATGTGGGAGTGCTGATGTGCTCCGAGCTGACCCGGGTGAAGTGGGAAGATCTGACCGAAGCGGTACCGGCCTTCATGACTGCGGTGATGATGCCGTTCAGCTTCTCCATCACCGAGGGGATCGCCGTGGGCTTCATCTCCTACTGCGTGATGAAGGCGGGCACCGGCCGCTGGCGCGAGATCAACCCCTGCGTGCTGGTGGTGGCCCTGCTCTTCGTCCTCAAGTTTGTCTGGGTCGATGCCCACTGATTTTTCTTCCATGAAAAGAAAAACCAGACTCTGAAAACAAAAATGCCCGTCATCGACGGGCATTTTTTTATGGCGGGCTCAGGGCTCAGCGAATACCGCGGGCCTCACGGATCCACTCCCAGGCCTGCTGGATCTCCTGGGTCTTCTCCTTGGCCATCTCCATCATCTCGGGGGGCAATCCCTTGGCGGCCAGCTTGTCAGGGTGATGCTTGCTCATCTCCTTGCGATAGGCACGCTTGATCTCCTGATCGCTGTCGCTCTCGTTCACCCCGAGCAACTGATAGGCATCCTTGAGGCGATCCCGGGAGGGGGGCTCCTGGCGGTATTGCTGCCCCTGGCCACCGCCTTGCTGCTGCTGACGGTGGAAGAAGTTCATCTGGGCCTCGGCCATGGCCAGAATGCGGGCCAGCTCGATGCGACTGAACCCCAGCTCGTCGGCGATGGTTTGCAGGATTGCCCGCTCGTTCGCCTCCACCTGACCGTCGGCGAAGGCGGCCTGCAGCTGGACCTCGAGGAAGAAGCGCAGGATGTCACGCTGCCCCAGGCTCGCCTGGCGAAACTCCGCCAGGGTCTCGCGCAGGGGGAAGTCACTCTCCTTGCCAAGGCGGAACGACTCCTGAGCCCGTACCCGCTGCTCTCCGGTCAGCCGCATCCTGTCCATCAGGTTGGACGCGACCCGTATTTCGTGCTCGGTGACCTGGCCGCTCGCCTTGGCGATGTGGCCCATGACGGCGAAGGTGGCATGGAAGAAGACGGCCTGTTGTTGCTGGCTGGGTGCCCGCTGGAAGGCCCCGCGGATCCCCATGCCCCGATCGAAGCGATGGCCGATCCACAGGCCCAGCAGGGCACCGAAGATGTTGCCGAGCAGAAAACCGAAGAAGGTGCCAAGCACCTTGCCCCAAATACGCATGGTTCAAGACCTCGTGATGTTAATGGGTGCCGGCGAGCAGTTGCTCGTCCAGCTCGCGCAGCCGATCCACTGTGCCGATGTCGCGCCACTCGCCTGCCAGCAGGCTGCCACCCACCCGTCCCTGCGCCATCCAGTCGCGCAGCAGGGGGGCCAGCTTGCGCGCCCCGCAGGGCAAGCCGGCAAAGGCGGCGGGGTGATAGAGGCCGACGCCGCTGAAGGTGAGGGCCGGGGTGTCCAGCACCCGACCCGCTTGCAGGGAGAAGTCCCCTTGCGGATGCTGGGGAGGGTTGGGCACCAGCCAGAGGTGGGCGAGATCGTCCCCAAGCGGCTGGTTCACCAGAGCGCGATAATCCAGGTCGAGCCAGGTATCGCCGTTGATCACCAGAAAGGGTTCGCTGCCCAGCAGAGGCAGCGCCTGCACGATGCCGCCGGCGGTCTCGAGCGCGCTCTCTTCGGCCGACCAGTGAATGGATACCCCGAGCGCACTGCCATCGCCGAGGGCCGCCACCAGCTTGTGTCCGAGCCAGGCGTGGTTGATGACAAGTGTGGTCACGCCGGCTGCCTTGAGTTTTTCGATATGGTGCACGATGAGCGGCTTGCCCCCCGCCGCCAGCAGCGGCTTGGGCAGCAGATCGGTGAGCGGACGCATCCGCTCGCCGCGCCCGGCGGCCAGGATCATCGCCTTCATGGTGTCACCCCGGTGCGCGCCAATCCGGGCAGCACCACCTGCTCCAGCCACTGGCCGAAGCGGGCCAGCACCGGATAGGCGGCGCCATGGCTGCGACAGACATCGACCACGTAGCCCAGGGTACGGAGAATGTCCTTGAGGTAGCCGGCCTTGCCATCGCGGTGATAGAGGCGGGTGAAGATCCCCGCCGCCTTGAGGTGGCGCTGCATGCCGGTGAGATCGGCTGCGCGACGAAACGCGGCATAGTCCAGATTGCCGAGCAGGCCGGCCCCTTGCAGGGTGTCGAAGCCAAGTCGCATGCCCTGCTCGATCACCGCGTCCGGCCAGCGCACGTAGCAATCTTTGAGCAGGGAGACCAGGTCATAGCTGAGCGGCCCGATGACCATGTCCTGGAAGTCGATAAGGGCGAGGTCGCTCTCCTTCGGGTTCGTCCCGCCGCACACCATCAGGTTGCGGCTGTGGAAGTCCCGGTGCATCACTCCTTGTGGCTGGGCCAGGTTGCTCGCCGTGAGGCAGGCGAAGGTCTCCGCCAGCAACTGCTGCTCTTCATCACTCAGGGCCAGTTGCAGGTGATGTCCCAGCAACCACTCGGGGAAGATGGCATTTTCGCGGGCCATGAAGGCCTCATCGAAGGGCTCGAGCTCGAGCGCCACGGCGCCGAGCCTTGGCAGCAGGGCGATGGCCTTGCCATACCAGGCCAGTACGCTCGCTTCGTTCAGGCAGCCGATAAGCTGGGTATCCCCCAGGTCCGTCACCGCCAGCAATCCCTGCTCGTAGTCGACCCCCTTTACCTCGGGGGCCAGCAGCCCCGCATCGTGCAGGGCGGTGGCATTGCGAACGAATTCATGATTTTTTTCGGTTTTCGGATTAGCATCCACCCACACCAGACCGCCACCCCGGAAGTAGCGGCGGAAACTGGCGTCACCGGAAATAAGCGTCAACGAGAGGTTGGCGTCACCGGAAATCCGGCGAGCCCATTGCAAAAGCAGGGAAGCGCGATCGTGCATGAGTCGGGAACCAAATTGGAAAGCAGCACTTGGCTGTTAGCCCTGGCCGCAATAATGCTTTATCATTGCCGGCTAACATAAAGCAATGACATGCAATGTCAACTCGATGGATCCTGACATAAAATGCATGCCCTGAATCCACCGTTTTTACTACGGATTGCGCGAGCCTTTCACATGACAAAATGGACACTGGGATACTCCTGTCCCATCGCCCTGACCATCAGCCTTGTTCCTGCCCTGAGCCCGCTCATGGCCCAGGCAGCGCCACTCAATGCGCCACCCGCTACCGGGATCCTCGACAGCCTCTGCTATGACTATGTCCCCAAGATAGAGAAGCCCAGTGCGGGCCAGGACGCCAATGCCCAGCCCGTCGAGGTGGATGCCGATCGCCTGGAGGCCAAGCAGGGCGGTACCGCCGTCTACGAGGGTGACGTCAAGGTGCGCCAGGGCGTGCGCAAGTTCGACTCCGACTATGCCCAGCTCGACCAGAAGAGCCGGGATGTCATCGCCATCGGCAACATCTATTACAACGATGGCCAGATCACGGTCACCAGCGACAAGACCCTGAAATCCAACCTGGACACCAAGAACTCCGAGCTGGAAGAGGGCAAGTATCAGGTCCATGGCTCACCGGTGCGCGGCTTCGCCGAAAAGCTGACCATGACCAACAACAACCAGAACATCACTCTGGAAGGGGCCCAGTACACCACCTGCCCACCGGGCCAGGAGGCCTGGACCCTGAAGGCCGGCAGCATCGACATCGATCAGTCCGAGGTATTCGGGGAGGCCTGGAACGCCAGCCTCTGGCTCTATGACTATCCGGTCTTCTACTTCCCCTATATCAACTTCCCCATCAAGGATGAGCGCAAGACCGGTCTGCTCTACCCGGGCTATACCCAAAGCTCCAAGAACGGCATGGACATCACCCAGCCGTTCTACTGGAACATCGCCCCCAACTACGATGCCACCATCACCTCCCGCTTCATGGACAGACGGGGCCTGATGGAACAGGTCGAGTTTCGCTACATGCCGGACCCGGCCCACGTGGGGAGTCTCTACTTCGAGAACCTGGCAGACGACAAGCAGTACGACGAGACGGCCAACCTCAATCAGCATCTCTCTGACGGTCACCGCTACCTGCTGAGTGCCCGCCACACCTCCATGTTCATCGACAACGCCATGCGGGTGTCGGTGGACTACACCAAGGTACGGGACCAGGACTACAGCTACTTCAACGACTTCACCCCCAAGGTGGGGACCCAGGTCGACAACCAGTTGCAGCAATCCCTGAAGGCAGGTTACTACCAGCAGAACTGGAACCTCGATGCCGAGGTACGGACCTACCAGATCCTGCTGGCCAGCGCCCAGCAACCCCACGAGCTGATGCCGCGCATCAACCACAACTACTACCAGCAGGGCAGCTGGTACGATCTGGCCTGGAATACCGAGCTGACCAACTTCGGCTACAACAACGATCAGGCCATCGAGCAGAACAAGGGTGAAGCCTACACCGGCACCCGGGTCTACACGGCCCCCACCCTGACCATCCCCCTCGTTGACGAAGCGGGCTACTTCCTCGACAGCCAGTACAAGCTGATGTACACCCGTTACGACCAGACGGTGCCTGACCAGATGAGCAGCACCTTCACCAATCGTTTCACCCCGAGAGAGGGCGGCGACGTCACCCTGGAAGAGGGGACCATCACCCGGGTACTGCCATCGTTCCGTCTCAAGGGCGGCATGACCTTCGAGCGGGATCAGCAGTGGTTTGGCGAGGGAGCCAACCAGACCCTGGAGCCTGAATTCCAGTACCTCTATGTGCCCTACAAGGATCAGGACAACATCGGTGTCTATGACTCCACCACCATGCGCCAGGACTACTACAGCCTCTTCAGCGATCGCCGCTTCGCCGGTCTGGACCGCATCAGTGACTCCAACCGGCTCTCCTTGGGGGTCACCACCCGCATTTATGATCCGGCCGGGGATGAACGAATCCGGTTGGCCGTTGCCCAAGCCTTCGACTTCGTGGCGCCCAGGGTCAAGCTTTACAGCAGCGATGAGCTGAGCACCAATACCCGCTCCCCGCTGTCGTTCGAGGGTGACGCCAAGATCAACGAGCAGTGGTATGCCCATGCGGGGGCACAATATGATATGGAACAGCGCCAGATAAGCTCTGCCAACAGCGCCCTGGAGTACCGTCACGAGAAGTTGATCAGCCAGTTGAACCATCGCTTCGTGCGGGATGCCAACATTGTGCCTAACACCAATAACGAGGTTACCGATCTCAACCAGATCGGCCTGCTGCTGACCACCCCGCTGGACGATCGCTGGCACCTCTACGGGGGTTACTACAAAGAGCTCAATCAGAGCGTGAAGTCTGATCGTAAAGTGGGCCTGAAATACGACTCCTGCTGCTGGAGCATCAACTTCAACCTGGAATGGGTCAACACGCCAGATAACGTGAACAATACATCCACTGCCGAGCGCAGTTTCGGCATTCAATTTGAAATGAAAGGATTGGGTAGCGTGGGTACCGACTCCAAGGGCACTTCCCTGGACACCGAAGCACTGCCTTACATTCGTCCGTTTAACCTGCGAGACCAGTAACCGGTCTGGCAAACGCCTTGAGAGATGGATATGAAGAAGACGTTGATTTCCCTGCTGACCGCAGGCCTGTTCGGAGTCATGAGCCAGGGAGCCCTCGCCGCCCCCGAGCTGATGGACAAGGTGCTGGCCGTGGTCAACAAGGATGTGGTGCTGGCCAGTCAGCAGGAGGCCCTGGTGCAAAAGGTCAAGGCCTCTGCCCAGGAGAGCGGCCAGTCCCTGCCCGATGACGTCACCCTGCGCAAGCAGGCACTGGATCGCCTGATCCAGGAGAGCCTGCAACTGCAACTGGCGGAGCGCCAGGGGCTCAAGATCAGTGACACCCAGCTGGAACAGGCCATTCAGAGCATCGCCGCCGACAACAAGATGAACCTGGAGCAACTGCGCGCCCAACTGGAGCGGGAAGGCCTGACCTACGCCCAGTACCGTGAGGAGGTGCGCCGCGAGATCCTGATGAACGAGGTGCGCCGCAGCCAGGTCCGCCGTCGCATCAACATCTCCGATCAGGAGGTCAAGCAGGTGGTCGAGGCCCTGAGCAAACAGGGCCAGCAGCAGACGTCATATCATATCGGCCATATCCAGGTCGCGCTGCCGGACAACCCGAATGCCGAGCAGCTCAACGCAGCCAAGGCCAAGATCGAGCGCATTCTGGCGTCCCTGAAAGAGGGGGCCGACTTCCGCAAGCTGGCCATTGCCGAGAGTAACGGTCCCAAGGCGCTGGAAGGGGGTGACTGGGGCTGGTTGAGCCCGCAGGAGATGCCCACCCTGATGGCGGAAGCCGTGCAAGGGGCCGGCAAGGGTGACATCGTCGGCCCGCTGCGCTCCGGCGCCGGTCTGCACATCATCAAGATCTTCGACACCAAGGGCCAGCAACAGGTCATGCAGACCGAGGTCAAGGCGCGCCACATCCTGATCAAGCCCTCCATCATCCTGAGCGAGGAGAAGGCCAAGGGCACCCTGGACGGCATCCTGCACGACATCAAGAGCGGCAAGGCCAGCTTTGCCAGCATGGCAGAGAAATACTCCGAGGATCCGGGCTCTGCGGTGCAGGGTGGCGAGCTGGGCTGGTCTGATCCCAACGTCTATGTACCGGAGTTCCGCGACATGCTGGGTCGCCTGCAACCGGGCCAGATCAGCGAACCCTTCCGCACCAGCCACGGCTGGCACATCGTGCAGCTCGAGGATCGCCGCAGCCAGGACGCCACCGGCAAGGCCCAGGAGCAACGCGCCTACCAGCTCATCTTCAACCGCCGCTTCGCCGAAGAGTCCCAGGCCTGGCTGGATGAGCTGCGCGACGAAGCCTACATCCAGATCGAACCCAATTGATGGGCGACAAGCAGATGAACAAGGCGCATCCAGGGCACGCCGAGGCACAGCTGAGCTGCCACCGGCTTGCCATCACCCCGGGTGAACCGGCCGGGATCGGTCCGGATCTGGTGCTGCAGATTGCCCAGCGGGCCTGGCCCCATCAGCTGGTGGTGATCGCCGATCCCGCCCTGTTGCGCGAACGGGCCGCCCTGCTGGGGCTACCCGTCGAGCTTGAACCCTATGACGAAAGCGCCCCCACCCGTCCGCAGCGAGCGGGGACTCTGACCGTCTGCCCCGTGCCGCTCGGCGCCCCCGTGGTGCCAGGCAAGCTGGATGAGGGCAACGGCGCCTATGTGTTGGCTACCTTGCAGCGCGCCTGCGACGGCAACCTGAGCGGCGAATTTGCCGCCGTGGTGACCGGGCCGGTGCACAAGGGGATCATCAACCAGGCGGGCGTCTCGTTCAGCGGTCACACCGAGTTCTTCGCCCAGCAGTCCGACACCGCCGATGTGGTGATGCTGCTGGCCACCGAAGGGCTGAGAGTGGCCCTCGCGACCACCCATATTCCCCTTGCCTATGTGGCCAAAGCCATCACCGAGGATCGCCTTGGCAAGGTGATCCGCATCCTGGATGCGGATCTCAAGCGCAAGTTCGGCATCGAACACCCCCGGATCTATGTCTGCGGCCTCAATCCCCATGCCGGGGAAGGGGGTCATCTGGGCCGTGAAGAGATCGATGTCATCGAACCCGCCCTGGCCGCCCTGCGCCAGGAAGGGATCGATCTGGTCGGCCCGCTGCCAGCCGATACCCTGTTCCAGGACAAATACCTCAAGGATGCGGATGCGGTACTCGCCATGTACCACGATCAGGGGCTGCCCGTGCTCAAGTACAAGGGCTTTGGCAACTCGGTCAACATCACCCTCGGACTTCCCTTCATCCGTACCTCGGTGGACCACGGCACAGCGCTGGATCTGGCAGGCAAGAACCTGGCAGACCCCGGCAGCCTCACCACCGCGATCAACCACGCCATCCAGATGGTAGAGAAAAAAAGATATGAGCAGTAAGGTGCACATGGGCCACACGGCCCGTAAGCGTTTCGGTCAGAACTTCTTGCACGACCGGTATGTGATCGACCAGATAGTGGCCGCCATCAACCCGCAACCGGGTCAGAATCTGGTGGAGATCGGCCCGGGTCTGGCTGCGCTCACCGAGCCGGTCGCCGCCCAGATGGACAAGATGACCGTGGTCGAGCTGGACCGGGATCTTGCCGCACGTCTGCGCGAACACCCGACCCTCAAGGAGAAGCTGACCGTCATCGAAGCCGATGCCATGCGCTTTGACTTCAGTACCCTGATGGGGGAAGGCAAGGGGCCGCTGCGCATCTTCGGCAACCTGCCCTACAACATCTCCACCCCCCTCATCTTCCACCTGTGCGAATTTGCCGACCGGGTGGAGGACATGCACTTCATGCTGCAAAAGGAAGTGGTGCTGCGTCTGGCCGCCGGCCCGGGCAGCAAGGCCTATGGCCGTCTGAGCGTGATGACCCAGTACTACTGTCAGGTAGTGCCGGTGCTGGAAGTGGGCCCGGGCGCCTTCAAGCCGGCGCCGAAGGTGGATTCCGCCGTGGTGCGTCTGATCCCGCACAAGAACCCGACTATCGTCGCGAAAGACATTCGTTGCCTGAACCGGGTCTGCACCGAAGGCTTCGGCCAGCGTCGCAAGACCATTCGCAACAGCTTCTCCAACTTCATCACCGACGCCCAGCTGACCGAGCTTGGCATCGATGGCAACCTGCGCCCGGAGAATCTCTCCCTCGAGCAGTTCGTCACGATCGCCAACTGGCTGGCCGACCAGCAACAGGCCTGATCCCATGACCCAAGCCCGGATAGTGGTCCGCCCCCACCCCAGCTATGTGGCGGGAACCGCAGATCCCTACCATTTTCTCTATCGCATCGAGATTGAGAACCTGGGTCCGGGCACGGTGCAACTGCTGCATCGACGCTGGCTCATTACGGATGCCAATGGCAAGATGCTGGAAGTGGAAGGTCCCGGCGTGGTCGGTGAACAACCCCTGATCGCCCCCGGCGAGACCTTTTCCTACCAGAGTGGCGTTCCCCTCGCCACACCGCTTGGCGTGATGGAAGGCAGCTACATCCTGCAGGATGAATCGGGGCAACAATTCGAAGCCCCCATCGCCCCCTTCACGCTGGCCGTCCCCAACATAATCAACTGAGGTTTCATGGCGAACTGTTTCGTCGGTGATATCCAGGGCTGCTACGACGATTTGCGCCGTCTGCTGGATCTTGCCGAGTTCGACTTCGATAACGACACGCTCTGGCTGTGCGGCGATCTCGTCGCCCGGGGGCCGGACTCCCTCAACACCCTGCGTTTCGTCAAATCACTGGGGCAGCAGGCCGTCACCGTGCTCGGCAACCACGACCTGCACCTGCTGGCGGTGGCCCACGGAGTCGCCCCGCTCAAGAAGAAAGACAAGCTGCAGGCGCTGATGGAGGCGCCGGATCGGGACGAGCTGCTGGAGTGGCTGCGTCACCGTCCCCTGCTGGCAGAACACCCCGACCTGCCCATCATGATGGTGCATGCGGGCCTCTCCCCCGCCTGGGACGCCCACACCGCCCGCAGTTGTGCCCGGGAGGTGGAGAGCCTGCTGCGCGGGGATCAGTACAGCTGGCTGCTGCACAACATGTATGGCGATCAGCCCGACAGCTGGAACGACAACCTGCTGGGCATAGAGCGTTACCGCTACATCATCAACAGCTTCACCCGGATGCGCTTTTGCTACTTCGACGGGCGCCTCGACTTCAAATGCAAGAAGGGCCCCACCGAATCGCCCCCGGGCCTGCGCCCCTGGTTCGAGCAGCGCGAGCACCATGTGGATGACCCCATCCTGGTCTTCGGCCACTGGGCGGCCCTGATGGGCAACACCGGCAAATCCGATATCAAGGGACTCGACACCGGGTGCGTCTGGGGCAACAGCCTCACCCTGTGGCGCTACGAGGACGACGCCCTGATCGCCACCCCCTGCCCGGCCTATGCCAAGTAGAGCGGCTCTTTGCGGAACAAGGGAATGATCCGCCGTTGAGAGGAGAGCAATGCCCTCTCCTGCGAAATGGAGCTGAAAACAGAACGGGCCCGGCAATGCCGGGCCCGTTTTTTCATGATGAGCGGATCAGAGCCTGCGCCCCAGCCGTTTCTCGACCTGGCGCCGCTCCCATTCCGGGCCAAACAGCTTGAAGGGCTGGAACAGGTTGATGGCGTGAGAAGCCAATCCCAACCCCCAGCCCAGCATGGGCCACCAGGCCCAGATATAATCCGGGTTGCTCAGGTAGTTGATGACAAACAGCCCCCCTATCACCAGCACATAGCTCATGAGGTGGCCGTAGAAGCCCCTGAGCCCCTCCACGAACTTCATCGCCTCCCGCTCATCCCGCGCCACCTGCACGCGTCCCCGATCTTCGCCCTCATTCCCTTTCATCTCGCTCTCCTGCAGTTGGGTCACATCGAGCTCGAAGACGGCGGCCAGGGCCTTGAGGGATTCCAGTCCGGGTTGTTGTCCCTGCTCTACTCGCTGAATGGTGCGAACGCTCAGGCCAGTGAGGGTCGCCAGCTGTTCCTGGGACCATCCCCGTTGCAATCTCAACTTCCTGACGATCATCTTGCGCTCCTTGTGGTGATTGACAGGGCCAGCATAGGGAAAGGGCATGAGAGGCGACACGACAGATGGCCGACACTCACCTGACTTCCTTTAAAAATCATAAACTTACTACCACGCAATCGTGGCTCTTTCGCCCCGAGCAACCAGGCTTGGCGTGCCGCTGGCGGCCAGACGTCACGGGGGGTTACAACCCCTGCATCAACTCGGCACCAATCTCGAAGGAGCGCAGGCGCGCCTGATGATCGACGATGGGACCGTTGAACATCAGCTCGTCCGCTCCGGTCTCTGCCAGCAGAGCCTTGAGGCCGTGGCGTACCCGATCCGGCTCCCCCACCAGGGAGCGAGCCAGAGTCTGCTCCATCGCCATCAATTCGCGGGGAGACCACTCATCCCCCAGCGTCTGCACCGGCAGTGGCAGCTTGCCGGCATCCCCCCGGTAGAGACGCAGGAACTGCTGCTGCAGGGTGGTGAACAGGAAGCGGGCCTCACGATCGGTGTCGGCGGCGATCAGATTGACGCACACCACCGCATGGGGTTTGGGCCAACGGGCAGAGGGACGGTATTGGGTACGGTAGATCTCCAGCGCCTGCAGCAACATGGCGGGAGCAAAGTGGGAGGCAAAGCCGAACGGCAGCCCCATGGCCGCAGCCAGTTGGGCACTGTAGAGGCTGGAGCCCAGCAACCAGATGGGCACATGGAGTCCCTGACCCGGCACCGCCTGCACGGCAGCGACCTCGTCGCCAAAATAACTCATCAGTTCGCGCACATCCGCCGGGAAGTCATCCACCTCGCCGCTGCGCTGGCGGCGAAGCGCCTGCATGGTGCGCTGATCGCTGCCAGGGGCGCGGCCCAGGCCGAGATCGATGCGATCCGGATAGAGGGAACTCAGCGTGCCGAACTGCTCCGCAATGACCAGGGGGGAGTGGTTCGGCAACATGATGCCGCCAGCCCCGAGCCGCAACGTCGTGGTGCCCCCGGCCAGGTGGCCAATCAGCACCGCTGTGGCGGCGCTGGCAATGCCCGGCATGTTGTGGTGCTCCGCCAGCCAGTAGCGGTGGTAACCCCAGCGCTCCGCATGGCGAGCCAGATCCAGCGAGTGGCGAAACGACTCGGCCGGCAGACCACCTTCGGGAACGGGCACCAGATCCAGCACGGAATAGGGGACGACAGACATGGGACACTCCATTGGTTCACAGGGCGTTTATCAGGGGAGCAATGTAGCACGAGATATCTGAACGAATCATCTCACCACAGGGGCAAAGACGCAGCGCGAAGGCCGGCTGTTGATTTGGGGCTGAAGAGCGCAAGATCGAGTCCTAGGCTTTTTGTCATCCAGCAAGCACACTGTTAGGTGACCAATACGGCGATCGCCAGGGGACAAGGATCCGTCCATGACAAACGCAAGTCTCAGTCGCAGACCCTTTTACGTATACATTGCCACCCTTTTCATCCTGCTCTTCTCCTTGCTGGGGGGCGCCCTCATCGTGCTGCAGTTCCAGCAGGGCATGCAGCAGGGGCTGGAGCACGAACGTCAGAGCTTCCAGCAATACCGGGAGCAGCTTGCCCTCGCCATCAAGCTGAACCAGCGACCGGCCCGCATGTCCCTGAATCTGCTGCGCAGCGGCCAGCTGTCCGCCATGACAGGGCTGGAGACGCGGCTAGCCTTCCTGCCCCAGCTGGCAGAAGTACTGGCCAACAGCACCAGTTACGGCGCCATCTATGCCGGTTACGAGGACGGCGATTTCTTTCTGGTACGCAAGCTGACCGAACGGGCGAGAGGGGCGTTGGAGGCGCCTCCGCCCGAGAGCCGCCTGCTGGTCCAGAGCCTGCATCAGGGACAGGGAGAGTTCCTCTATTTCGACCAGCGGCTGCGGCTGCTGGAGCGGCGCCCCATGCCGGATTACCGTTTCGATCCGCGAGATCGGGGCTGGTACAAGGAGGCGCGCTGGAACACCGGCATCATAGTGACCCACCCCTACCTCTTCTTCACTACCCGGGAGCCAGGCATGACACTGGCGGTGGAGAGCGACGATCGCCGGGCGGTGATCGGACTCGATGCGGGCATGGAGGGGCTCTCTTCCCTCATCGGCGAGTTGCCCCTGCCCGGTCACAGCCAGTTGGTGCTGTTTGACGAGGTCGGGACCCTGCTGGCCACGGATCCCGAGCGCCTCCCAAGCTTCGAGCAACTGAGCCGCCTGCCCATGCTGTCGGCCCTCAATCACCCCATTCTCACCAGGCTGCAACAGGAGATGGCTGCGCGGCCTACCCTGCTGCATCACCCCGCCGAGCTGACCCTGGCAACGGTTCAGAGTCAGGAGTGGCTGGTCAACCTCTCCTCCCTCGGGTAAGAGTCTCCGTTTTATCTCGCCCTCCTGGTGCCCACCGAGGTGCTCACCGCCCCGGCGCGCCAGGATGCGCTGCACAATCTCGCCTGGGCCCTTGCCGGTCTGCTGCTCCTGCTGCCCGTCATCTGGCTGGCCGCCCGGCGCACTGCCGCTCCCTTGCTGGTATTGACCGGGGAGGCAGAGCGGATCCAGCACTTCGACTTTGGCGAAAGCCCGGGGCCGGATTCGGCGATCCGCGAAATTGACGACCTCGCCCGCGCCATGTCCAGCATGCGCCTGACCCTCGGCAATTTCATGAACATGGGCCGGGCGCTGGCGGCAGAGCATCGCTTCGATTCATTGCTCAGCCGCATCCTGCACGAGACGGTGGCGGCTGCCCAGGCCGAGGGCGGCTGCCTCTTCCTGGCCCAGGAGAGCGAGATGCAGGCCGTTCACGCCATCTGGCAGGGGCAGCCGCTGGCGTGCGAACAGGTACAGTGGCAGGCGGCGCTGCTCGGCGGTCTCTACCACACGGAGCGCCTCTGCCTGCCCCTCGACGAGGCACAGTGGGCCCGCTACCTCAGCGACTGGGGCCCCTTCCCCGGTGCCTGCCAACTGCTGGTCGAACCCCTTCACAACCACCGTCAGGAGCTGATCGGCTGCCTGCTGCTGATCCTGCCAGACTGCTCGGCCCGCGAACTGGCCTCGCGCATCAGCCTCATCGAAGCGCTGGCGGGCACCTCCTCCTCCGCCATCGAAAACCAGCGCCTGCTGGAGGAGCAGAAGCAGCTGCTGGAAGCCTTCATCGAGCTCATCGCCGGTGCCATCGATGCCAAGAGCCCCTACACCGGCGGCCACTGCCAGCGGGTGCCGGAACTGGCCAGGATGCTGACCCAGGCTGCCTGCTCACAGCAGACGGGGCCCTTTGCCGATTTCCGACTCAACGAAGAGGAGTGGGAGGCCATCCATATCGCGAGCTGGCTGCACGACTGCGGCAAGGTCACTACCCCGGAGTTCGTGGTGGACAAGGCGACCAAGCTCGAGACCATCTACGACAGGATCCACGAGATCCGCACCCGCTTCGAGGTGCTCAAGCGGGATGCCCACATCGAGGCGCTCTGCGGCCTGCTGCCCCCATCCGGGCAGCAGGCCGCCCTCAAGGCTGTAACCCCCCTCTGGCACACCCTGGATCAGGAGTTCGCCTTCGTGGCCGAGTGCAATCTGGGGGGCGAGTGGATGGCGCCGGAGAAAATCGCCAGGCTGGATGCCATTGCCAGCCGCACCTGGTTGCGCACTCTGGACGATCGGCTCGGCATCAGTCAGGAGGAGCGCAAGCGCCACCAGGAGGCCCCCTCTCCCCTCCCCTGCCGAGAGTCGCTGCTCGCCGACAAGGCGGTCCATCTCATCCCTCGCCCCGAGCACGACAATCTCGCCCGACACAACTCATGGGGCTTCAAGGTGCGGGTGCCCATCCACCTCTACAACAGGGGGGAGCGCTACAACCTCGCCATCGGCCGCGGCACCCTCACCGAAGAGGAGCGCTACAAGATCAACGATCACATCATCCAGACCATACGCATGCTGGAGAAGCTTCCTTTCCCCCGCCATTTGCGCAAGGTGCCGGAGATTGCGGGGGGCCATCACGAGCGGATGGACGGCACGGGCTATCCGCGCCAGTTGCAAGGGGGGCAGATGAGCATTCCCGCCCGCATCATGGCCATTGCGGACATCTTCGAGGCGCTGACGGCGAGCGATCGCCCCTACAAGTCTGGCAAAACGGTCTCCCAGTCCCTGGCCATCATGGTGAAGATGGTGCAGGAACAGCACATAGACCCGGCCCTGTTTGCCCTCTTCATCGAGAGCGGCATCTGGCGGGACTACGCCAGACGCTTCCTCGCCCCCGAGCAGCTGGACGAGGTCGAATGCCAGGCACTGCTGGCAGGATCACACTGACCTTCCGCTGGCACTCGCCCATAAAAAAAGGTTCTTCGCGGGATCTTGGGGAAGTGGAAGTTGACAGACAGGGTGCTGGTAAACTGGCTGTCTCCAAACACACCACCACCATCACCCTGCTGTCGCCGTGCATCATATTGATATTGCCTCCTTCTGGCCAGGTTATACCGTCATCGCCCAAGCGCTTTCTGCCAACCATCACACCCTGTTTACC